>NZ_JBVHVT010000123.1:0-19960 GCF_055564695.1 Streptomyces sp. NPDC029014 | reverse complement strand
GACCAGGCCCCGTGAGAGCCCGGGGGGGGCGGGGGCTGCTTCTCCCCCCCCCCCCCCCCCCCTCTCTCCCCCCCCCCCCCCCCGCGTCCGGCTTCGGGTTCCGGTTCGGGTTAGGGCGGATCAGGCCGCGTACAGGTCGAAGGTGGAGCCCCGTCGGGGGCCCGCCGCCGTGTCCAGGGCCGGATCGACCGTCAGCATCGCCTGGTGCAGGCGCTGCAGCTGCGGCGAGGGCTCGACCCCGAGCTCCTCGATGAGGCGGACCCGCAGTCGCCGGTACACGTCGAGCGCGGTGGCCTGGCGGCCCGAGCGGTAGAGCGCCACCATCGCCTGCGAGTGGAGGCCCTCGTGCTCCGGATGCCGGGCGATCAGCTCGGTCAGCTCGGCGATCAGTTCGGCGTGCCGGCCGAGCCGCAGGTCGACGTCGATGCGCCGCTCGACGGTCATGAGCCGGCTCTCCTCCAGCCGCATGACCTCGATCTCGAGGATCGGGCCCACGCGTACGTCGACCAGTGCCGGGCCCTGCCAGAGCGCCAGCGCCTGGCGGAGCTTGGTGGCGGCGCGCTCGTCGTGACCCTCCTCGAACGCGCTCTGCCCGTCGGCCACGAGGCCCTCGTACTCGTGTACGTCCACGCTCTCCTGGGGTATCTGCAGGACGTAGCCGCCGTGCCGGGTGGCCAGGACTTCCTTGGCCACGCTCGGGTCGCCCGGCCCCATGGCCGTACCGAGCCGTCTGCGCAGCTGCAGGATGTAGGTCTGCAGGGTGGTGAGCGCGCTCTGCGGCAGATCGGTGCCCCAGACCTCCTCCATCAGAGTCGGTACGGGCATCACCCGCCCCGGGTAGAGCGCGAGCAACGCCAGGATCTGGCGCGGCTTGCCGGCCGTAGGAACGATGGATCCCCCGTTGACTTCGGCACTCAACGGACCCAGAACCTGAATCTTCACGGTTTCCTCCGTATGTCGTCGAGTTCCCGTCGATTACAAGCCTTCGACCAAAGCACAGTAGCGGGGCACAGGGTAAAGTCCCGGCTGCCTCTAGTCCTTGTCGAGCGGGCCTCCAACAGGACCGTTTTCGACCGTCGGACGAAATGCTAGATTTCCTAGCGAGAATGACGGTCGGAGCGCAATTCGACGCCCGGCCGCGCAGGTCTTTCCGGGATTCCCACCGGATCGCTGGGAGGAGTCGCCGATGCACTGGGACCCGCCGGAAAGCAGCTGCCTGGAGTTCCGCCTGCTGGGCCCCGTGGAGCTGTACGACCACCGGTCGGGCACGCTGACCGTGCCTTCCGGGGCCAAGCAGCGGGCGCTGTTCGCCGCTCTGGCCGTTCGGGGCGGGGAGGTGCTCTCCACCGAGCGGCTCATCGACGAGCTGTGGGGGGAGCGGCCGCCCGCGAACGCGGCGAACGCGCTCCAGGCCCACGTGGCCCGGCTGCGCCGGCAGCTGCCGCGGGCCGGCGGGGACGGCCCCGCCCGCGCCCTGATCGCCACCCACCCGCTGGGCTACCGGCTGCGGACCGGCTCCGCGAGCACCGACGTCCAACGCTTCCACCGGCTCTGCGAGCAGGGCCGGGCCGCGGTCGTCGCCGACCCGGCGCACGCCGTCGAACTGCTCCACCGGGCCCTGGAACTGTGGCGCGGCCCCGCGCTGGACGGCAGTGGGCGGGGGCACGTCTGCGCCCGCGAGGCGGAGCGGTTGGAGCAGGGCCGGCTGACCGCCCTGGAGGCCTACCACGAGGCGGGGCTGCGCAGCGGCCGGCACGCGGAGGCCTGCGAGGAGCTGGAACGGCTGACGGCGGCCCATCCCACCCGGGAGCGGTTCCACGACCTGCTGATGCTCGCCCTGTACCGGTGCGGCCGGCCGGCCGAGGCACTGGGGGTCTACGAGCGGGCCCGGCAGCGGCTGCTGGCCGAGGTCGGGGTCGGTCCCGGGCCGGCCCTGCGGGCCCGCATGGAGGCGATCCTGTGCCGGGACCCCGAGCTGGACCGGCCCTGGCCTGCCGTGCCCGCGGGCAGCTCAGGGGCGGCCTCTGCCACGGCAGCGGCGCCCCCTGTCGACCTGGGCGGGGAGATCGCCCGGCTCCGGGAGCGCATCGACGTCCTCGGGCGGGAACAACAGGAGCTGGCGCGCCGGCTGGCGGCGCTGTCCGATGCCTTCGCGGCTTCCGGGTCGACCGCGGCTCCCGTCTCCCCGGTCGTGTTCCCGGTCCCCGCCGCGCACTGACCGCATTCCCCCCACGCACGACCGCCCGGAATTCCGTTCGAGACGTTCTCGACGGGATTTCCGGGCGGCCCGTATTCACGGCCGGGGAAGGATCCGACGGCCGGGCGGAAAAGGGATCGCGGGGATCACACCCCGGCGGTTTCGGGCAGGGCGATACGGTGCGGCGCGGCGCGCCCCCACGGGAATCCGTGGTGCAGGTGCACGGCCGGCAACCGGGCGGGATCGACCTCCACCGCCACCGCCGCCAGCACCCCGGGCACCGGCTCGATCTCCAGGAAGCGCCAGCGGGCCGCCGAATCGTCGGCGGGCGGGCGGAAGGAGAGCACCCCCGCGTCCTCGGCCAGGGTGAAGACGAACGAGTCGAAGGACAGGCCGAGCCCGAGGCCGCGGGCCTTGGAGTACGCCTCCTTCAGCGTCCACAGCCGCAGGGCGCGCCGGTCGCGCGGCCGCCCCGGGGCGGCGCGGACGATCCACTCCTGCTCTTCGGCGGAGAAGGTCACGATGATGCTGTCGAGCCCGCGCTCGCCGCGGTCCAGCCGCTCGACGTCCACGCCGATGCGCAGCTCGCGGGAAACGCCCAGCAGGTTGTAGGCGTGGGCGTGCGAGAGGTTGAAGTCGAGGGTGCCGGCGCCGCGGGGAAGTCCTCCGGTCGGCGTCTGGAGGAAGGGGCGTCCGCGGGAGGAGCGCCAGATGATGGCCTCGGCCTCGGGGATGCCGGTCTCCAGGGCCAGGACGCGGCGCACCAGGGCGTGCGCGACCAGGTACTGCCGACGGTCGCGTTCGAAGAGGAACCGGCCGGCGACCTCCTGCTCGTGCTCGTCCAGCCAGTACGAGGCGAGGGTGGCGGCGATCCCGGGGGCGAGGTCCTCGTTGGGGCAGAACCACAGGTTGACGGGGGCGGCCCCGCTCCCGCCGGGCTCCGCGGGGAAGGCGCTCAGTGTGGTCATGCCGGTTCTCCCTCGCCCTCTCCCCCGCCGCCGATCCACAGCGGGGTCCGCAGGAACGCGGACGCGGGCAGCGGTACGGACACGGCGCCCGCGCCGGGGGTGCGCTCCAGCGCGGCCCAGTCGACGTCCAGTCCGGACAGCCACAGGCCGCGCAGCTGCGCGAGGTGCCCGGCCTGCCAGAGCGCGGCGAGGTAGCCGTCGGTCTCGGGCAGGCCGCCGAGCGCGAGGAGGTCGGCGCCGCCGTCGCGCAGGTCGGCGCAGGGGTCGGTGCCCCGGGCGAGCCGCTGCAGGGCGTCGGCCAGTTCGTCGGTGTCGGCCACGACGGCCGCGAACCGGCAGTCCATGGCGGCCCGTCCGGTGCGCAGGGCACGGGTGAGTGCGCCGAGCGGGGGTACCGGGCCGGGGCCGGCGAGCAGTGCGGCGAACCGCCGTGCGGTGGCCGCCAGATGGGCGGGGGTCGGCGCGGACAGCACGAACAGCTCTTGGCCGGCCGGCGTCCGGTCCCCCTCCGGGGCGTCGCCGGTGTCGGCGGCGGCGGTGTCGGCGGCGGCGGTGTCGGCGGCGGCGGCCGCGGCCGCGGCGGCCGCGGGCGGGACGTACTCCTCCAGGATGACGTGGGCGTCCACCCCGCCTGCTCCGCGTACGCCGACCCGGGCGCGCAGGGGCGTGCCGGGACCGCCGTCGGGGGTCCCGTCCTCCGCGTCGCGGCCGGGCGCCGGCGCCCGGTGGCGCAGCCGGAGCACGGCCAGGGTGAGCGCCGCGGCTCCGGTGGCGGCTCCGGCCGCGCCGACGAGGTCGCGGACGGACGCGGCGTCTTCGCGGACGGCGATGCCGCAGCCGTCGACCGCGGCCGCGCGCAGGGCAGCACGCAGCACGCGCGGTGCCGGGGCGTCGGGCGCGGCCGGCGCGGCGGACGCAGCAGGCGCGGCGGCGCAGGTCTCGTGCAGGGCCGTCGCGGCCCGGGACCGGCGGCCGGGGCCGGCGGTCGAGGGGTCGGGGGCGGTGTGGCCGACCGCGCTGCCGCGGATCACGCAGTGGACGGTGTCCCCGTCGGCCAGGGCCCGCTCCAGGGGCTTGAGCAGTATTGCACCGACGCCCTCGCCGGCTCCGGGGCGGCGGCCGGCGGGGTGCAGCAGCAGGTGGACCCCGCCCACGAGCGCGGCAGCGCACTCGCCGGCCCGCAGGGCGGCGAGTGCGTGGTGGAGGGCGACGAGGACGGAGGACTCGGCGGTGTCGACGCACTGGCTGGGGCCGGTGAGGCCGAGCAGGGACGAGAGCCGGTTGGGCAGGCTCCACTGGCCGCTCCGGGGCATCGGCAGGGGCCGCTCGCGGGTCCAGGTCCGGGCCGCGAGGAGGGCGTAGTCGCCGGTACCGGCGCCGGTGAAGACGCCGACGCTGCGGGGCGTGCCGTCCGGGGCGGTCAGGGCGTCGAGGCGGTTGCCGGTGCACCCGGCGTCCTCGAGGGCCTCCCACGCGGCCTCCAGGAACAGGCGTTCCTGGGGGTCCATCAGCGCGGCTTCGTCCGGGTCGATGCCGAAGAACTCCGCGTCGAAGTCCTGGACGCGTTCCAGGTAGTGGCCCCGCTCGTCGCCGGGGCGGCCGGGCGGCGGCGCGGAGTCGCCGCCGAGGCCCGCCTGCGTACGGTGCCAGAGGGAGGCCAGGTCGGGGGCGCCCGGATAGCGTCCGGCCATCCCGACCACGGCGACGCCTTCCGCGGCGGCCGGCCCTGCAGCGCCCGCGGCCGGCCCGTCCTGGGCGGGCTGCGCCGTGCGCGGGCCCGCGCAACCGGCCAGCAGCGCGGCTGCATGGGCGCGGTCCAGATGGCCGTTCTTGAAACGGGTCAGGACTTCCTTCTCGTCCATCTGGACGCGCTCCTTCAGGGGGGTGGTGCAGGTTCAGCTGCGGCGGGCGAGGAGGAGGACCGCCTCGTCCACGGTGAGCCGGTCGTCCCGTACGGCGTCCAGCAGGACGTCGAGGTCGCCCACCGGCAGCGGTCGTACGGGGGCGGCCGGTTCGGGCGCGGACACGGGCGCGGACACGGGCGCGGGCGCGGGCGCGGGCGCGGGCGCGGATACGGAGGCGGGCCGGGCGGCCGGCCCCGCACCCGTGCGGGCCGCGATGTAGGCCGCCACGGCGGCGAGGCTGGGGTGCTCGTAGAGCAGGACGGACCGCTCGCGGAGGCCGAAGACGCGGTTGACGACCGCGATGAACTCCGCGCCCACGATGGAGTCCACGCCCAGCACGTTGAACGCGGCGGCCGGGTCGATCTCCCCGGCCTGGCAGCACAGGATCGACGCCAGGTGCTCGCGCAGCACCTCGGCGATCTGCGGAGCAGCCGCGGTGCCCCCGGCGGGCACGGATGCGGGCGCGGGCGAGGGCACGTACGCGGACGCAGGACCGGCAGCGGGTGGCGCGTGGTACGTGGTCGCGGGACCGTACGCGGGCGTCGACGCGTGAGCGGGTGCGGTCGCGTACGCGGGCTCGGCCACGACCGCGGTCGCGCCGCCAGCGGCCCGCTTGACCTCCCGGGCGAAGGACACCGGGGTCGGGTGGTCGTACAGGTCGGTCGCCAGCACCCGCAGTCCGTACCGCGTGTTGACGACGGCCACGAACTCCACGACGAGCATCGAGTCGAGCCCGAGGGACTGGAAGGTCTGCTCGGGGTCGATCTTCTCCGGCTTGACCCGCAGGACGTCGCCGAGCACGCCGATGAGGTCCGTCAGCACGTCCGCAGGAAGGTCATTCGTCATCGGTGGCTTCTCCAGGCCGTTGGTGGAGCGCGGTCACACGGTCTGCCCGAGGACTCCGGCCGCTGCCGGCCCTCCGGGGGGCCCTCCGCGGACCGGGTCGGGGCCCGGGTCCTCCGGCGGCCCGGTGCGGAAGTTCTTCTCGGTGCCCTCGGGCACCAGACAGGGCAGCAGCAGCGACCACAGCCCCGATACGCGGCGTTGCAGTTCGGCGTGGGGCATTCCGGTGCCGGCCAGCGCTTCGATCCCGCAGGCCGCCGCGGCGACCAGCGATTCGATGCTCTCCCAGCGCCCGGCGCGCAGTTCGCCGGCGTCCCGGGCCTGGCGCAGCAGCTCGCAGACCGCGTCCAGCCAGATCCGGTGGAAGTCGGTGGCGGGCTGTGGCAGGCCCGCGCACTCCTTGGTGATACGGAAGCCCGCCGGGATCGCGGGCTCCTCGCGCAGGGTGCGGGCCAGCCAGTGCGTCGTGTCGACCAGGGTCTGCAGCGGGGAGGCCCCGGATGCGCGCGTGGCGCGCACCGACTCGTGCAGCAGCTCGCGCCCGTGCCGCTGGACCGCCTCCGCCAGTTCGTCCTTGGAGGCGAAGTGGAAGTACAGGGCGCCCTTGGTCACGCCGGCGGCCGCGGCGATCTCCCCGAGCGTGGCGCTGGCGTACCCGTTGCGGTGGAACATCTCGGCTCCCGCGTGCACCAGCTTCCTGCGGGTCCGCTCCGACCTCTCCTGCACGGCCCTGCCTCCTCGGCCTGTGGTGAGGGCGCGCGTCCGACCTGCCGGCCGGTCCGCGGCCGCCTTCCTGGTGTCGCGTGCGGCCATCTCAGCCCACGCGGACGAGTCGCTCGCTGCCGGCTTCCGCCGCCGGGCCGTCGGGACCGGCCATGAGGATCGAGCGCTGGAGCCTGCGCAGTGCGGCGGAGGGCTCGAGGCCGAGTTCGCGCACGAGGGTCTGGCGCAGCCGCTGGTAGACGTCGAGGGCCTCGCTGCGGCGGCCGGAGCGGTGCAGGGCCAGCATGAACTGGCCGTGCAGGTTCTCGTGGGTGCGGTAGCGACTGGCCAGTACGGTCAGTTCGGCGAGCAGTTCGCGGTGCCGGCCGATGCGCAGGTCGGCTTCGATGCGCTGGTCGAGGGCGCACAGCCGGGTCTCCTCGAGCCGGCGGGCCTCCATGTCCAGCTGGATGCCGCTCTGTACGTCGGCGAAGGCCGGGCCGGTCCACAGCGACAGCGCCTCGCGCAGCACCTGGGCGGCCCTGGGGAAGTCCCCGGCGTCCATGGCCCGGTAGCCCGTGCCGGCGAGCCGGTCGAACTCGCGGACGTCGCTGGTGCCGCCGCCGCTGTTGAGCAGGTAGCCGCCGGGCAGCGTGACGAGCACGTCCTTGGCGGTACGTCGGGCGGTGTCGGCGCCGGCTCCCTCGCCGGCGGCCGCGACCTGTTCCAGCGCGTTCGCGATCAGGGCCCGCAGCTGCAGGACGTACGTCTGCAGCGTGGTGCGGGCGCTGCGCGGCGGTGCTCCCGCCCACAGCTCTTCGATGAGGGCCGACACCGGGACCACCTGGTCGGCATGGAGCGCCAGGAGCGCCAGCACTTGCCGCGGCTTCGGTGCGGTGGGCGTTACGGAGACTCCTTGCTCCCGAACGGCCAGTGTGCCCAGAACTTCGATGTCCACGCCGTACTCCCCTGTCCGTGGATTCGCTTGCCTCAGTAAAAAACAGGACGGGCGGTTTGTCAATAGAAAACCGACCGGGCTGTTTTTCTTGATCAAGATGCTTGCAGTCCGCCAAACAGCCGTTTGACCTGCATGTTTGCTCAGCGAGGGGTTGATCAAGGTCGCCGCGGCACCCACATGACCCCCTCGCAGCGTGCCGGATCGACCCCGACCACCACTAGAAAAAGACCTGAAGGTCTCTAGAGTGTGCTGCTTGCACGGGGCGCCTCGACGGGTACGACCTCGTCAGGCACGAGCGTCGGCAGCAGCAGCCGCCAGAGCCGGGCGACCGCGGCCTCCGAGAGCCATCCCTCGTCGCGGGCCCCGAGCACCTCGAGACCGACGGTCGCGGCGACCACCGCCGTCACGGCGTCCGGGACGGCCACCTCCGGGCGCAGTCCGCCCTCCGCCCCGGCCCGCCCCAGCGCCGCCTCGACCCAGTCCCGCCAGTACTGGCGCAGGTCGTGCCGTGGCGCACGGGACACCTCACCGCCCAGCTGGAAGCCGGCCCGCAGCACCACGTCGGTGCGCAGCGCGCGGGCCAGTCGGTGGCTCGCGTCGACGAGGGGCTGGACCGGCCCCGCCCCCGACGGGGGCGAGTCACCCATGAGGTCGACCAGGCGGGTCAGCGCCTCGGTCTCGACCGCGTCCGCCAGGGCCGTCTTGCTGGCGAAGTGGAAGTGCAGGGCCCCGTTGCTGACGCCGGCCAGCGAACTGATCGCGGTGAGGGACGCCACCGCGTAGCCCTCCCGATCGAATATCTCGGCCGCGGCACCGATCAGGGTCGTCCGGGTGCGCAGTGCGCGTTCCTGTTTGGCCATCGACTGCTCCGTGGGTGCGTGAGGGGGCCGTGCTTGCCGAAGGCAGGCCGGAGTCGTGCTGGCCGCCGCGCCGGAAGGGGGCAGCAACCATCGGCAGCGCACTGTAACAAAACCGTCCATGCGGTTTCTAACGGGGAGACGGACATCCCACCTCTTTCAGACACCGCCGGGACGGGGATGTTGGCCCCGATCGCCCCCCATCCCCGCAACCACCGCTCAAGAACGGCT
Source organism: Streptomyces sp. NPDC029014 (assembly GCF_055564695.1). Lineage (NCBI taxonomy): Bacteria > Bacillati > Actinomycetota > Actinomycetes > Kitasatosporales > Streptomycetaceae > Streptomyces > Streptomyces sp. NPDC029014. The sequence goes on along the minus strand of NZ_JBVHVT010000123.1, from coordinate 11,300 downwards.
CGATGTCCCCCCTTCCCCGCAGCTGACAAGCCTGACGAAAGGCGCCCGCAAGAGCAGGGGCGCGGCCTCCGGGCAACGGGGAGTACCAGGCGAATCGGAATAAAAGACTCCGCAATCTATGCGCGAGAAGCCGATCAACACTAGAAATTAAACCGGTTGGTATGTATCTTTCCCGGCCAGGGGGAACCCCACAGCCACCTCGCACAGACCATTGGGGGAACGATGTCTGCGAGTACGTTCCACGTTGAGCGCCCGACCACCGAGAACTACCGGGCGGAGCACGGCGCCAAGTCGCGGCTGAGTCTCGCCGCCCTGCGCTACCCGACGCTGACGGCCTCCGTACCGAAGGAACTCGTGCACCGCGCCGCCGTCGCGGAGGTCATGCTCACCGACTGGGAACGTCACGACGACACGCACTTCCGGGTGGCCGCCCAGTGGCCCCGCGGCCACAACTTCTTCACGCCCGTCGACGGCCAGTACGACCCGCTGATGGCCACCGAAACGATCCGCCAGGTCGGCTACCTCCTGGCGCACGCCGAGTTCGGCGTCCCGTTCGGCCACCGGTTCCTGATGTGGAACATGGAGGTCTCCGTGGACCCCGAGCACCTGCTGGTCCGCCAGACCCCCGCGAGCCTCGACATCGAGGTCACCTGCACCCACATCAGACGGCGCGGCAGCGGCGAACTGGCAGGTCTGCGCTACGAGGCGGCGGTCCTGCGCGACGGGCAGCTCGCCGCGACCGGCGCAGTCGCGTTCACCTGCACCAACCCGGCCGCCTACGAGCGGGTCCGCGGCGAGCACCTGCACGGCTACCAGCGTCCGCTCCCGTTGACGGCCCCGGCGGCCCCGCAGAGCGTGGGACGCACCTCCCCGGTCGACGTGGTCCTGTCCCCGGTCGGCGAGGCGAACCGCTGGCGGCTGCGGGTGGACACCCGCCACCCGGTGCTCTTCGACCACCCGGTGGACCACGTCCCCGGCATGATGCTGGTCGAGGCCTCCCGCCAGGCCGCGGCCGCCGTCCTGGGGCGCTCCTCCCTCCTCCCGCTGAACGTCGCCTGCGGCTTCGAGCGGTACGTCGAACTGAGCGCCCCCTGCACGATCGAGGCCGGCACCGTGCCGGAGCTGCTGCCCGACGGCCGGCGCCGCGTGCTGGTGTCCGGACATCAGGACGGCGAGCTGTGCTTCACCTCGACCGTGACGGCCGCCGCCGCGTGAGCGGTGGTACCGACCGTCACCGCCGCCATCACATCCATCACAGCCATCACAGCCGTCACTTTTCGTCACGCTCCTGCGAACGCCCCGCGCTGCCCTCGCGCCCAGGTCCTGAACGATGCGGCCGGGCGGCCCGTAACGTCCTGCACCGTCGTCTTCACCTGCGCCTTCGCCCCCTCACGCTGCCGCCGTGCGCTCTCCAGCAGCGCCTCGACGACGGGCTCGGGATACCGCCTGCCCAGGCCGCTGCGGGCTTGCTCCGGGCTGAGTTCCTCGAACCGGATCCGGCGCCCGAGCACCTCGGAGAGCCGGGCCGTCTGCTCGACCGCCGTGACGGCCTCCGGGCCGGTCAGGGTGTGGGCCCGCCCCGCGTGACCGTGCTCGGTCAGGGCTCGCACGGCGACCTCCGCAACGTCGCCGGGGTCCACGCACGCGTTCGCCGACGTCCCCCACAGCGCCCGCACGACCCCCTCCTCACGGATGGACGCCGCCCAGGACAGCGTGTTCGACATGAACGACCGGGGGCGCAGCAGGGTCCACTCCATCCCGGAGCCGCACAGCAGTTCCTCGTTCACCCGCTGCCACCGGGTGATGAGATCGGTCGCCCCGGGGTCCTCGACGGCGGCGGCGGAGAGCTTCACCACGTGCCGCACCCCAGCAGACCGCGCGGTCCGAATGATCGGGCCGTCGTCTTCTCCGACGCGGGTGGTCACCAGGAAGAGGGCCCTCACGCCGCTCAAGGCGCGCTCCAGCGACGCAGGAGCCGCGTAGTCGCCGCGCACGATCTCAGCCGTTCCCGGAGCGCCCGTGACGCGCGCCGGTTCTCTGGCCATGATGCGGATTGCCAGGTCAGACGGTAGTCGGCGGACCACTTCCCGTCCGATCGTGCCCGTGGCGCCCGTGACAAGGATCATGAACTTCCCTCCGAACTTGACTCATTCCGCGGACTACATCTGTCGAAGCCCGTTACCCGCTGTAAGATACGTACTGCGCGGTTTTTACTCATTGGAACCCTCCGCCGGTTCGAGACGCTCCTGGAGGAGGCACTACATGGCCGAACAAGAACGAGCCATCCGCACGCGCCAGACCATCCTCATGGCTGCCGCGAGGGTCTTCGAGAGCCGCGGCTACCAGGCCGCGACCATCTCCGAGATCCTCACGGCAGCCGGGGTGACGAAGGGCGCCCTGTACTTCCACTTCCAGTCGAAGGAGGACCTGGCCCAGGGGGTGCTCGCCGAGCAGGACCAGCGCCTGACGGTGCCCGAACGGCAGTCCAAGGTGCAGGAAATGGTGGACGTGGTCATGCTCCACGCCTACCGGCTCCAGACCGACCCGCTGGTCCGCGCCGGAGTGCGGCTGTCCATGGACCAGCAGCCGGGCCTCGACCGCAGCGGCCCGTTCCTGCGCTGGGCGGAGGTCTGCAACGACATGTTCACCAAGGCCAAGACGCAGGGCGAGCTGCTGCCCCACGTCGTCCCGTCGGAGAGCGCCGACGTTTTCGTGGGCTCGTTCGCCGGCATCCAGTCCATGTCCCAGGCGGTCAGCGACTACGCGGACCTGCCGGCCAGGATCTCCGCACTCCTGCGCCACCTGCTGCCCAGCATGACGCTCCCCTCGGTCCTCGCCTCCCTGGACCTGGCCGAGACGCGCGGGCGCGCCGTCTACACCGAGGCCCTCGCGGTGGCGGACGCGCTGGAACCCTCGGTCAGCTGAGCCGTCCGGTGCCGGCCGCCGCCTCGGCGGCCGGTGCGGCTGCCGCTCTCCCGCCCGCGCTCCGCCGGACGTACGCGCGGAGCGCTTCGGCGAGCCCGGTACCGCCCGGGGTCCACGCGACGTACCCGTCGGGCCGTACGAGGAGCGCCTCGTACGGCACGTGGGGGGTGGCCCCGGCACGCACCACCTGCAGCAGTCCTGCCCGGTCCCGGGCCTCGTAGAGGTGGCCCCCGTCGCCGTCGTCCTCGCCCAGCAGCAGGAGCAGGGGGCGGCCGTCCTGCAGCAGCGCGATGACGTCGGTCGCGCCTGTCGGCGTGCCGAGCGCGGCGTTGTACAGAAACGTTCCCTCTCCGGGTGAGGTGCTCCCCGTGCGCGCGGGGAGCACCGTGTCCTGGGCGCTGATCATGCCCGTGAGGTACCCGGTGTCCCGGTCCGTGTCCAGCAGGCCGGCGAACACCTCCCGCAAGGAGTCCGGTTCCGGCCCGGGCCGCATCAGCGCGAGCTGGGCCCGGGTGTTGTCGACGACCCGCCGGGCCGCCGGCCGGCGCTCCGCGTCGTAGGTGTCGAGCAGGCCCTCGCCCGCCGCCCCGCGCACCGCGAGGGCGAGTTTCCAGCCCAGGTTGAGGGCGTCCTGCACCCCGGTGCTCAGGCCCTGGCCGCCGATCGGGAAGTGCACGTGCGCGGCGTCGCCCACCAGGAAGACCCGCCCGGCGCGGAAGCTGCGGGCCAGTCGCGTGAAGTCGCTGAAGCGGGTGAGCCAGCGGGAGTCCTCCATCGCGATCTCGCGCCCGGCGATCCGCGCCACCTCCCGCCGCAGTTCCTCCGGGGTCGGCTCCCGGTGCCGGTCGGGGTGGGCGGCGGCGCAGTCGAGCGTACGGATGTGGGTGGTGCCGCCCGCTGCGTCGGTCTTGGCCACGATCCAGCCGCGCGGGGTGCGGTGCCAGCCGTCGGCCAGGGATCCGGCCTCCCGGAGCCGGACGGTGCCCGCCAGCGCCGCCACCGTCGCCGGGTGGGTGTCCGCGGCGATGCCCGCCTGCTCGCGGACCGCGCTGCGCGCCCCGTCCGCCCCGACCAGGTACCGGGCGGTGACGGTCACGGGGCCCTGCGGCCCCTCCGCCCGGACGGTGACCCCGTCGTCGTCCTGGTCGGTCCCGGTGACCCGGTGCCGGCGCAGGATCGTTGCGCCCGCCTCGCGGGCGCGGCGCTCGAAGTGCCGTTCGAGCTGCACCTGGGGGCGTTTGAGGATGGGTTCCGGCTCGCCCGGCGGCGCGGTGATGACGAGCCCGGGCAGCCCGCCGAAGTGGAAGGGGCTGCTGCCGCCCGCGTACGGGGACACGTCGGGCGGCAGGTGGCCGCGCCGGGCCAGGCTCTGCACGGCCCGGGCGTGCAGGGTGGTCGCCTTGGGCCGCTCGGACGGCTCGACCCGCGCTTCGAGGAGCACGGTGTCGACCCCGTACCCGGCCAGTTCGGCCGCGAGCAGCAGGCCGACCGGCCCGCCCCCGACGATCGCCACGTCCGCCTGCACCGCACGTCCCCCTGGTTCCGTCCCCTGGGCGGGCGGCCGTACGCTCCCGCGGCCCCCGCATACGTGAAAGGTGGCAGGACGGCGTATCTCCCCGACGGCGCCATCCCGCCGCGGCCGAAAATATACCGGATGGACGGTTCTTTTGTAATGCGCAGGCACGGACGCGCCACCGGCCGGAACCGGGACGGATTCGGGCCTCAGCGGCACGGCAGGGCGACTGGACCGGACCGGACCGGCCTCGGCCACGGGGCCACGGCCCGGGCCCCTGCCGCCGCCCCGTTACGACAGCGGCGGCCCGCCGTGCAGTAACGACGAGCAAGGCCCGCCCTCGGACCGCTCGGTCTTGCGGCCCTTGCTGCCCGGAGCCAGTGTCCGCGCGTCCACGGCCTCGGCCGGCGCCCCCGTGGCGTACAGCCCCTCGGGCGCGCTGTCCCGGTCGTGCGGGAGCAGCCAGAACACCCGCCGCCGGAAGGTCCCGGAGGAGCGGGACGGCTTGGCCCCGGGGCCGAGCAGGGCGTAGCCGACCATGCGGCCGTCGCGGTGGTAGGCGGGCCTTCCGCGCCGGGTCGGCAGCCGGTCCAGGCTCTGCCGGACGTAGTCGAGGCCGCCGACGTCCTCGAGCCAGACGAGTTCGACCTCGTGGACGATCTCGTCCTCGGTGATGAGGGCGCTCATGCGGTCTCCTCGTGCGCGAGCAAGCCGATGCCCGGGTAGTACTTGCGCTGGTTGGAAAGGATCATCTCCTTGGGCGACGCGAGCCCCACCGTCTCGCGGACGCGGGCCGCGAACCCCCGCGAGGAGACGGGCGGGGCGCCCTCGTTCTGGCACCACCCGCGGTAGGCGGCGTAGAGCTGCGCCTGCTCCGCCCGCAGGTCCGGTGCCAGTCGGCAGGCCTCTCCGAGGAAGCGTCCGGTGTGGTCCTCGGTCTCCGCGTACGCGGTCGTCGCGATCCGTACGCGTTCGGGCCCGGTGAGGTCCTTGTCGCCGCCGAGGTAGCGGCCGGCGCCCCGGATGAGCCAGTTGAGGATGCCGGAGCCCTCCTCCGTCACCAGGATGTCCGCCAGGTTGTCGATCTTGCGGTCGTCGGACACGACGCGTTCGAACGGGATCAGCCTCATGCGCCGCCAGAACGCGAAGCCGCCGGTGCCGACCTCCGGGCGGTGGTTGCCCAGCAGCCACAGCTTGTGCGTGGGTTCGAAGCTGAAGAAGTCCTGCCGCATCCGTCGGGCCTTGATCCGGTCGCCGCCGGTGAGCAGCTTGACGCGGGCCTCGTCGAACTTGTCGCCGGGCTTGACCTCGCTGCACACGATGACGCGGCGGCCGTGCAGTTCGGCGAGGTCGGTGGGGTGGCCCTCGTACGGGCGGGCCATCAGGAATCCGGGCGGCGCGGCGTCGGCGTAGTCCCCGAGCAGCTTCATCAGCACGTCCAGCAGGACGGACTTGCCGTTCTTGCCGGAGCCGAAGAGGAACGGCATGACCTGGCCGCCGACGTCGCCGGTGATGGAGTAGCCGAGCATCAGCTGGACGAAGCCGATCATCTGCGCCCCCTCCGGCCCGTCGCCGAAGGTGTCGGCGAGGAAGCGGTCCCAGCGGGGCGTGGGGATCCCCTCGGGCGCCACCGTGGTGGACCGGGAGTGGAGGTCGCGGCCGGGGACGGGGGCCCGCAGGTGCCCGGTGAACAGGTCGACGATGCCGCCGGGGGTGCACAGGGCATACGGATCGGCGTCCAGGCGGGCCGCGTTCAGGATCATCCCGGGGGCCGACTTGGCCTGGGTCAGCATCGCGTTGATGCCGCTGGTGCTGAGGGCGCGGCGGCGGTGCTGGTGCAGGGCGGAGGGGGTGTGGACGCCGTGCGGGTCGGTGGTGGCGATGGACTCGGCCAGGTCCCCGGCCGCCCAGAGCACCGTGTCGTCCTCGTCGGCCTGCCAGCGGGTGCTGTCCCAGCGGTACCAGCCGAGGCCGGGGACGTGCCGGTAGTCGTCGGCGTACAGCTTGACGAACAGTTTGGCGTTGCCGCGGTCGGTCAGCGTGTCCGGGAGCAGCCCGTGGGCCGTGACGGACGCCCCGCCGACGGCCGGGGACACGGAGGCCGTCCCGGACCGGGACACCACCGCAGAGGCTGCCGGCATCGCAGCCGGGGGAACGGCCGGCGGCACAGCCGGGATCGTCGCGGCCGGGATCGTCGCAGCCGTCGCGGCCGGGGCGACCTGCAGCGCCAGGATCTGCTCGGCGACGGCCCGGGCGTCGAAAACGCCCGACACCATGTCGGAGCCCGGCTTCTGATCGGGGGTCACCGGTGTCCTCCGCGGGGCGTCAGCGGACGGCGCAGGCCCGCGCCCAGACCACTGCGGATGATCGCGAGGGAGCGGCGTTCCTGGCCCGGGCGGGCGTACTCGGCGGCGGCGCGGAGGGCCCGAGCGGCCTCGGACTCGGTGAGCAGCCCGGCGCCGACCAAACCGCCGGCGGTGTACGCGGCACGGTTGAGCTTCTCGGAGAACGCAGCCCCCTCGGGCACGGCGGCGCAGTCGGCCACCACGGCGAGCACCGTCGCCAGGACCCGGACCGGACCACCGCCGTGGCCGCCGAGACTCCCGTTGCCGCCCCGGACGGCGGCAACGGCCTGCCGGCCCCTGGGCGGTAGGGGCCGCGGGGCGGGCACCTCGGCGGGCGGCAGGTGCCCGGTGCGCTCCAGCTCGCGGGCCAGCCAGCCGGGGAGCGGTGCGGGTTCGCGTGCGCCGCCGACGGGCGTGTACGTGCCGGCGGCGGTCACGGTGCCGGGGGCGACGACGTAGCCGCCGTGCGCCCGTACGTCGACCTGCCAGGCCAGCGCGCGGCCGGCGCCGGAGCCGGTGGAGCACTGCCAGCGCTGGTCGCGCCGGGCCCGGTACCAGACGTGCAGCCCGCCCGAGGGGGTGCGCACGCGCAGGGTCGCCGTGTCGTGCGCCGGGTGCTGCTCGCCCCGCAGGGCCGCCAGCACGCCGAGGGTGTGGAAGCCGTCGGCGAGTCCGGTCAGGTCGACGCCGTCGGGCACCGGGATGCCCGGCAGGAGCCGACTGCGGTCCGGCAGGGGGCGCTCGTGCGCGTCGATGTCGATGACGACCAGGCCGGCGGGGCCGCACGCGACGCCCACGCCGAGCTCGGGATCGGTCTGCCACCAACGGGCGATCCGGGAGAGGTCGAGGGTGGCGGCCCGGAACCCGTGGCACCGGCGACCGGACCGCAGACAACCGCAGTCCCGGTAGCCGTGGCCCGGGGCCCGGCAGTCCTCGCAGTTGGCCACGGGCGTCTTGCGGCCCGCGGCGAGCGGGTGGACGGGCCATCCCTGGTCGGCGCACCAGCGGGCGGTGGCGAAGGAGCGACCGGCGGCCTCCCGGCCGGAGGCGGACATACGTGAGTCGCTGGGCGAAACGAGCAGCTCAGAAGCCATTCCCATCCCCTATCAGCGACTGAAGCGACTCAATGACGGACATACGTTGACGAAGGTCGGTGCCACAGGAACCCCTTGAACCCCACGCACGCGGCGCGTGCTCGACAGGACCCGAAATCTCCGTGCCAGCGACCGGCCGCCCTTTCGGTCGCTGCCACACTAGCCCGGAAGAACCACAGGTCAGGGCCCTGCGCCGAGTCGAAAAGCGACTGAAGCGACTCAAGTTCGCCCTCTATGACGCACACACGCGCACGCAGGAATGTCTTCATATATCCGAACCCCGGGTCGCTTCGGTCGCTCCCCCTCCCGGACACAGCCTCTGACCTGGGGTTTTAACCCCAGGGCCGGACAGCTACCCAGCGACCGGCCGGGTCGCTGCACCCCGGTGGCCGCCCCCGGCCCCGCTCCCTCCCCCACCGCGGGACTTGAGGTCGCCTCAAGCGGGACCCCAGCGCGCATCGAGGTCCCCGTGCCTGCGGGTGCTCGTCTGGGGGGCGGCCGCTCACCTACCGCCCACCCCGGCGCACGCATCACCGCGGCAGGGGGCTCACCCCGCGGCGCCCTCGCCCGACGCGCCCGGCTCCCCCGCCAGCAGCAGCTTCTTCTGCGGCTTGCCCATGGCGTTGCGCGGCAGCGACGCGACGAACCGCACCTCGCGCGGCCGCTTGTGCACCGACAGGTGCGCGGCGACGAAGTCCGTCAGCTCGGCTCCCGTCACCCCCTCGGCGACGACGAACGCGACGATCCGTTGCCCGAGGTCGGTGTCCGGTACGCCCACGACCGCGGCCTCGCGCACCCGCGGGTGGTCCAGCAGGGCGTTCTCGATCTCCCCCGCGCCGATCCGGTAGCCCCCCGACTTGATCATGTCGATGGAGGCCCGGCCCACGATCCGGTGCACCCCGTCCGCCGCGTCGACGGCCGCGATGTCGCCGGTACGGAACCAGCCGTCCTCCGTGTACGCCGCCGCCGTGGCCTCCGGCCGTCCCAGGTACCCCTGGAACAGCGTCGGCCCGGTCAGCTGGAGTTCCCCGATCTCCGCGCCCGGCTCGGCCGCGATCCGGGTGCGGATGCCCGGCAGCGGCGTGCCGACCGTCCCGGGGTGCACCTCGCCGCCGGCCCGCCCGCTCACCGTGATCAGCGTCTCCGTCATCCCGTAGCGCTCCACGGGCCGCAGCCCGGTCAGCCGTTCCAGGTCCCGGAAGACCGGCGCGGGCAGGGCCGCGCTGCCCGACACCAGCAGCCGCGCCCCGGACAGCGCGCCGGCCGCCTCCGGCTCGGCCGCGATCCGGGACCACACCGTCGGCACCCCGAAGTACAGGCTGCCGCCGGCCGCCGCGTACGCCTCGGGCGTCGGCCGCCCGGTGTGCACGAGGCGGCTGCCGGTGCGCAGGGCCCCGAGCACACCGAGCACCAGTCCGTGCACGTGGAACAGCGGCAGCCCGTGCACGAGGGTGTCCTCCGCGCTCCACTGCCAGGCGCCGGCGAGGGCGTCGAGGTCGGCGGCGATCGCCTCGCCGGTCAGGACGACGCCCTTGGGCGCGCCCGTGGTCCCGGAGGTGTACAGCACGAGCGCCGGATCCCCGGGTCCGCCGCCCGGGCCGTCGTGGGCCGCGGAGCCCGAGGACCGCCGCGCGAAGTCCACGTCGACGAGGACCGCCCCGGAGTCCCGCAGGATGTGCTCCCGCTCCGCGGCCCCGGCATCCGGCGGCAGCGGTACGAACGGCACCCCCGCCAGCAGCCCGCCGACCGCCGCGGCGACCGTCTCCAGCGACGCCGTCGCGGTCACCGCGAACGCCGGCGCCCCGGCCACGTCGGCGGCCACCACCCGGGCCGCGGCGAGCAGTTCCTCGTACGAGGCGGTCCGCCCCGCGACGCAGATCGCGTCCTTGCGGTCCCCGTACACCCCGTCCAGTGCGGTCAGCACGCCCTGCCTCCTGTGATCACGTCACGTCCCCTCACCCGGCGGTCCGGGAGCCCAGGCTATGCCGCCGGGGGTGGCCTGGTGCGGCCCCCGGCCCTAAGTTGATCATCATCGGGGCCGGCGCAGCGGCCCGGCGAAGAAACTTCAGGAAAATTCGCCGCCGGATGTCGAGACCCCTCGCCCCGCTCCGACCGAAGGGTGAGAGCACGCCGAAGGGGCGCGCACGACGGGAAGGACACCCGGACATGAAGTACGTCGCGATGATCTACGGCAACCAGGCCAAGTGGGACTCCTTCCCCGCCGAGGCCTGGCCCGAGGCGATCGCCCAGCAGGACGCGTTCAACCGCAAGTACCGCGAGAGCGGCCACCTGATCGGCGCGTACGGCCTCGCCGACGCGGCCGCCGCCCAGCTCGTACGCCGCGAGAACGGCGCCCCGGCGGTCACCGACGGCCCGTACCTGGAGACCAAGGAGTACGTGGCCAGCTTCTACCTGCTCGACTGCGAAAGCCTGGAGGAGGCCCAGCGGATCGCCGCGGACATGCCGTTCGCCGATGTGGACCCGGTGGAGCTGTGGCCGGTGCTGCACGAGGCCTCGGCGGACCTGTGACCGGTCTGCCCGCCCTCCCCCGCGCGACCGAGGACCTGCTGCGCGAACTGGCGCCGCAGGTCCTCGGGGCCCTCGTCCGCCGCCACGGCCGCGGTGCCTTCGACACCTGCGAGGACGCCGTGCAGGAGGCACTGCTCGCCGCGGCCACGCGCTGGCCGGAGACGGGGCTGCCGGACAACCCGCGCGGCTGGCTGGTCACGGTCTCCTCCCGCCGCCTCGTGGACGAGGTGCGCAGCGAGGCGGCCCGCCGGCGCCGCGAGGACGCGCTCGCCCTGGCCACCCCGCAGGCCGCCCTGCTCGCGCCCGCCGCCGACGCCGATGCCGCCGCGGACCGGGACGACTCGCTCGCACTGCTCTTCCTGTGCTGCCACCGGGACCTGTCGCCCGCGAGCCGCATCGCCCTGACGTTGCGCGCGGTGGGCGGCCTGACCACCGGGCAGATCGCGGCCGCGTTCCTGGTGCCCGAGACGACGATGGCCCAGCGCATCAGCCGCGCCAAGCAGACCGTCAAGGCGTCCACGGCCGCCCTGGTCCCGCCGCCGGGCGGCGCGGAGCGCGCCGAGCGGCTCGCCGAGGTACGGCACGTGCTGTACCTCGTCTTCAACGAGGGCTACACCGCGACCGGCGGCCCCGACCTGACGGCGCCCGAGCTGTCCGCGGAGGCGATCCGGCTGACCCGGATGCTGCACCGTCTGCTGCCCGACGACGCCGAGACGGCCGGCCTGCTCGCCCTGATGCTGCTCACGGACGCACGCCGTCCGGCGCGTACCGGCCCGGGGGGGGGGGGGGGGGGGGGGGGGGGGGGGGGGAGGGGAGGGAGGGGGGGGGGGGGGGGGGGGGGGCGCGTAGATCGCCGAATGTTCGGCGGGCGGGATGATCTCCGCCGCTCCGGCT
>NZ_JBVHVT010000122.1:0-20161 GCF_055564695.1 Streptomyces sp. NPDC029014 | reverse complement strand
CGCCCGGTTACATTCCGAACCCGGAAGCTAAGCCTTTCAGCGCCGATGGTACTGCAGGGGGGACCCTGTGGGAGAGTAGGACGCCGCCGAACAATCATTGCGGGAAGCCCCGCACCAGCCCTTAGGGGCTCGGTGCGGGGCTTTTCTGCGTTCAGGGGGCACGCGCCTTCCTGCTAGGGTCGAGTGGCATCGTTCGTACGTTCAACAGTGGAGGCCCCCGGGTGGAGGTCCAGGAGACTCGGGTTCAGACGGACCGAATTTTCACCATTCCGAACATCCTGAGCATGGCCCGCCTCGCCGGCGTGCCGCTGTTCCTCTGGCTGATTCTGGAGGAGTACGACGGATGGGCACTCGCCGTGCTCATGCTCAGCGGGGTCAGCGACTACCTGGACGGCAAGCTGGCGCGGCGCTGGAATCAGATCAGCAGCCTCGGACGGCTCCTGGACCCGGCCGCGGACCGGCTGTACATCCTGTCCACGCTCTTCGGCCTGACCTATCGGGACATTCTCCCGCTGTGGCTCACCGGGGCCCTCCTGGCACGCGACCTGATGCTGCTGGTGATGGTCGGGATCCTGCGCCGCCACGGCTATCCGCCGCCCCAGGTCAACTTCCTCGGCAAGGCCGCCACCTTCAACCTGATGTACGCCTTCCCGCTGCTGTTGCTCAGTGACGGTACGGGTTGGTTGGCCTGGATGGGGGCAGTTTTCGGATGGGCGTTCGCCGGATGGGGTACAACGCTCTACTGGTGGGCAGGAATCCTTTACGTGGTGCAGGTCCGCCGTCTCGTGAAGGCGGATACCGCGGCCGATTGAACCCGCTCGGTGCCGGTACGACACGGAAGAGTTGCGGAGTCACCGCCCGGGACGGGTGAGGTCGGCTGGAACGTCGTCTCCCAAGGAGGACTCTTCCGACATGAAGGCCGTCGTGATGGCCGGTGGCGAAGGCACTCGCCTTCGCCCCATGACCTCGAGCATGCCCAAGCCGCTCCTGCCGGTCGCCAACCGGCCGATCATGGAGCACGTGCTCAGGCTGCTCAAGCGGCATGGGCTCAGCGAAACCGTGGTCACCGTTCAGTTCCTGGCTTCACTCGTCAAGAATTATTTCGGTGACGGCGAAGAGCTCGGAATGGAGCTCACCTATGCCAACGAGGAGAAGCCACTCGGCACCGCCGGCAGCGTGAAGAACGCCGAGGAGGCCCTGAAGGACGACGCTTTCCTCGTCATCTCCGGCGATGCGCTCACCGATTTCGACCTCACCGATCTCATCCGCTTCCACAAGCAGCACGGCGCACTCGTCACGGTGTGCCTCACCCGGGTGCCCAACCCGCTGGAATTCGGCATCACCATCGTCGACGAGGAAGGCAAGGTCGAGCGCTTCCTCGAGAAGCCGACCTGGGGCCAGGTGTTCTCCGACACCGTGAACACCGGCATCTACGTCATGGAGCCAGAGGTCTTCAATTACGTGGAGCCGGATGTTCCGGTGGACTGGTCCGGCGACGTCTTCCCCCAGCTGATGAAGGAAGGCCGGCCGATCTACGGCTACGTCGCCGAGGGCTACTGGGAGGACGTCGGCACGCACGAGAGCTACGTCAAGGCCCAGGCCGACGTGCTCGAAGGCAAGGTCCAGATCGAGATGGACGGCTTCGAGATCTCGCCCGGCGTGTGGATCGCAGAAGGCGCCGAGGTGAGCCCCGACGCGGTCCTGCGCGGCCCGCTCTACATCGGGGACTACGCCAAGGTCGAGGCCGGCGTCGAGATCCGCGAGCACACCGTCGTCGGGTCCAACGTCGTCGTCAAGAGCGGCGCCTTCCTGCACAAGACCGTGGTCCACGACAACGTGTACATCGGCCCCCACAGCAACCTGCGCGGCTGCGTCATCGGCAAGAACACCGACATCATGCGGGCCGCCCGGATCGAGGACGGCGCCGTCATCGGTGACGAGTGCCTCGTCGGCGAGGAGTCCATCGTCCAGGGGAACGTACGCGTCTACCCCTTCAAGACGATCGAGGCCGGCGCCTTCGTCAACACCTCCGTCATCTGGGAGTCCCGCGGGCAGGCACACCTGTTCGGCGCCCGCGGCGTCACCGGCATCCTGAACGTGGAGATCACCCCCGAACTGGTGGTGCGGCTGGCCGGCGCGTACGCCACCATGCTCAAGAAGGGTGCGATCGTCACCACCGCCCGTGACCACTCCCGCGGCGCCCGCGCGCTGAAACGGGCGGTGATCTCGGCCCTCCAGGCCAGCGCGATCGACGTGCGCGACCTGGAGAACGTGCCGCTGCCCGTCGCGAGACAGCAGACCGCACGCGGCAGCGCCGGCGGGATCATGCTGCGGACCTCGCCCGGCGTCCCGGACTCCGTGGACATCATGTTCCTCGACGAGCGCGGGGCCGACCTCTCGCAGGCACAGCAGCGCAAGCTGGACCGCGTGTTCGCACGCCAGGAGTACCGCCGCGCCTTCCCGGGCGAGATCGGTGACCTCCAGTTCCCGTCCAGCATCTTCGACTCGTACACCGGGTCGCTGCTGAGGCAGGTGGATACCACCGGCATCGCGGACTCCGGGCTGAAGGTAGTGATCGACGCCTCCAACGGCAGCGCCGGACTGGTCCTGCCCAGCCTCCTCGGCCGGCTCGAGGTGGACGCCCTGACGATCAATCCCGGGCTCGACGAGTCCCGGCCGACCGAGACCGCGGAGTCCCGACGGGCCGGGCTGGTCCGGCTCGGCGAGATCGTGGCCTCGGCCCGGGCCGCGTTCGGGGTGCGGTTCGACCCCGTCGGCGAGCGGATCTCGCTGGTCGACGAGCGCGGGCGGATCATCGAGGACGACCGGGCGCTGCTGGTCCTCCTGGACCTCGTGGCCGCGGAGAAGCGCAGCGGCAAAGTGGCGCTGCCGGTCACCACGACCCGGATCGCCGAGCAGGTGGCGGCGTACCACGGGACGCAGGTCGAGTGGACCACGACCTCGCCCGACGACCTGACCCGGGTGGGCCGCGCCGAGAACACGATCTTCGGCGGGGACGGGCGGGGCGGGTACATCGTCCCGGAGTTCAGCAGCGTGTTCGACGGGTCGGCGGCCTTCGTGCAGCTGATCGGGCTGGTGGCGCGGACCCAGCTCACGCTGAGCCAGATCGATGCGCGGATACCACGTGCGCACGTGCTCAAGCGGGACGTGCCCACCCCGTGGGCGGTCAAGGGCCTCGTGATGCGGCGGGTCGTGGAAGCCGCCGGTGACCGGCAGGTGGACACCACCGACGGGGTGCGGGTGGTCGAGGCCGACGGGCGGTGGGCGCTGGTCCTGCCGGACCCGGCGGAAGCGGTCACGCACCTGTGGGCGGAGGGCCCCGACGACGCCTCCGCGCAGGCCCTACTGGAAGAGTGGGCCGCAGTGGTGGACGGCGCCGGACACTGACCCGGGGCCGGTAGGACCGTGGTGGACCGGGTACGGAGCGTCGTGCCCGGTCCACCGTTCGGGCGCATTCGGTGCGGGCGGCGCCGACGTGCGACGATGAGCGGCATGCCGCAGCCGCCCCACAACCGGAGCTCGGCGCCGACGCCGTCGGCGCGTCCGGACGCGTCCATGTCGCTGCTGACGCACGTGATGGACCACAGCCTCGACGAGGGGTATGCGGAAGCGTCCGCCCGGCGCGAGGCCGACGGCACGGCAGGACTCCCGCGGACCTTCCGGGCCAAGCTGGGGCTGGCCGCCGGACTCGTCCTGGCCGCCATGGTCGTCACGCTCGGCGCGGCCCAGGCACAGTTCTCCGCTCCGGTGCTCGCCAAGGAGCGCCAGGAGCTGATCGACCGGGTCCAGGTGGCCGACGAGCGCGCGGACAACCTGGAGCGGGACATCGAGAGGCTGCGGGCGGACGTCGCGCGCCGCCAGCGCCAGGCGCTCAAGCAGCACGGCGGGGACCAGGGGCAGCTGGTGACCCTGCTGTCCGGTGCCTCGGAGGTCCGCGGTCCCGGACTCAAGCTGGTCGTGGACGACGCCAAGGGCTCCTCCGCGGCGGGCGGCGGCAAGCCGCGGGAGAACACCGGGTTCTCCGACACCGGGCGGCTGCGGGACCGGGACATGCAGCGGATCGTCAACGGGCTCTGGCAGGCGGGGGCCGAGGCGATCTCCATCAACGGGCAGCGGCTGACGGCACTGTCCGCCATCCGGGCCGCGGGTGACGCGATACTGGTCGACAACAGGCCGCTGGTACCGCCGTACGAGGTGCTGGCGGTGGGGGACAAGAAACGGCTCGGCACCGTGTTCCAGGACTCCGTGGACGGCCAGTACCTGCACGTGCTCCAGGAGAGCTACGGGATCCGGTACTCGCTGACCCCCGTGGACGACGTGCGGCTGCCCGCCGCGTCCAGCCTGACCGTACGGACAGCCACAGCAGAAGAGCCGAAGAAGGGTGCATCGTGATCGCGGTACTGGGCCTCGTGGCCGGAGTGGTGGTCGGACTTCTGGTCCGGCCCGAAGTGCCGGCCGTCGTCGAGCCGTATCTGCCGATCGCCGTGGTGGCGGCGCTGGACGCGGTGTTCGGAGGTCTGCGCGCGATGCTGGACGGCATCTTCGTGGACAAGGTCTTCGTGGTGTCGTTCCTGTCGAACGTGGTCGTGGCCGCGCTGATCGTCTTCCTCGGCGACAAGCTGGGCGTCGGCTCCCAGCTGTCCACGGGCGTCGTGGTCGTCCTCGGCATCCGCATCTTCTCCAACGCCGCGGCCATCCGCCGGCACGTGTTCCGGGCGTGAGGCCGATGAGTACGAACGACACCCCGCCCGACGAGCCGAAGGGCCCCGAGCAGCCCCCGCGGGAGACCCGGCCGGGCGGCCAGCCGCAGCCGGGGGAGCAGCCCGCGCCCCGGCCCGGGAAGCCGGCGGCCGAGCCCGCCGAGCCCGCCGAGCCCATCGAGCCCGCCACGCCCAGCGAGCCGACCGAGGCCGCTGAGCCCACCGGGCCCGCCACGCCCATCGGGCCCGCCACGCCCACCGGGCCCGCCACGCCCGCCGGGACGGAGGGAACGGACGGGCCGGAGACCACCGGGCGGCAGCGACTCGCGGCCGGGCTGTGGCCGCCGCGCGTGAGCCGGGCCCAACTGATCGTGGCGCTCCTGCTGTTCGTGCTGGGCCTGGGTCTGGCGATCCAGGTGCGGTCGAACAGCGACTCCAGCGCGCTGCGCGGGGCCCGTCAGGAGGACCTGGTCCGGATCCTCGACGAGCTGGACGGCCGGACCAAGCGCCTGGAGGACGAGAAGCAGCAGCTGGAGGACCAGCGCAAGGAGTTGGAGAGCAGTTCCAACCAGGCCGAGGAGGCGCGCCGGCAGACCGTCGAAAAGGAGCGCCAACTGGGCATCCTGGCCGGTACGGTGGCGGCGCAGGGGCCGGGCATCACACTGAAGATCACGGATCCGAAGGGCCAGGTGGAGTCGGACCAGCTGCTGGACGCGCTCCAGGAGCTGCGGGCCGCGGGCGCCGAGGCGATCCAGATCAACGGGGTGCGCGTGGTGGCGGGCTCGTACTTCTCGGACGAGGGGGGCCACATCGCCATCGATGGTAAGAAGATCACACAGCCCTACGAGTTCAAGGTGATCGGCAAGCCACAGGATCTGGAGCCGGCGTTGAACATCCCGGGCGGTGTGGTGCAGACACTGGAGAAGGAACAGGCCACTGTTGCCGTCACACGGTCGGCGAAGATCGTTGTGGATGCCTTGCGGGCTGCGAAGCAGCCTGACTACGCTCGGTCGTCATCGTCGTGATGCGGGGCGGAGAGCGGAGGGTCCTGCGCGGGCTGGTGCCTGCGGGGGGTCGACGCACTGAAGTCGTGGCGCGTGGTGGAAACTGTCTGGTGGTTGCGGACGTTGTGAGGATGTCCGGGTCGGCAGGTATGTGCATTCGGAGTTCGTCCTGCCCCACGGGCGGGTCTGTTTCGTTCAAGGGGAATCGCCCGTGAAGTTGTTTGAGAAGTTGTTCGGTAAGAAGAACCGCGAGGAAGCCGCCGCGGCAGAGCCCCGTGCGGGGCAGGGGGAGACGCAGGTCCAGGGGGATCGGCCGCTCTTCCGGGACGAGGTCGCGGGTGCGGGTGATGTTCCGGGCGCGTCGGGCGCGTCGGCTGTTGACCCTGCCGGTACCGGACGCATAGGTTTCGGGGAATCATCAACCTCGAGTACGGGTGGAGGGTTTGCGCCCGACCCGTATGCCACCGATGCCTCCGCGGGGTACCCGCGGCACGAGGAGCCGTCCATGTCGGCCGAGCAGGTTTGCAGCAGGTGCGGCCACCGCAGCGATGCGGCCAGCCGGTTCTGCTCCAACTGCGGGGCGCCGCTTCGGGCGGGTCTGACGCCGGAGCGTGCCTCGGAGACCACGTCCACCATCTCGATCTCGGGCCTCGAGGCCTACGAGGCCGAGGTGTCGGGACAGCACGTGTCGTCGGCGCTGTCCCCCGAGGCCCAGGCCGCGGTGGAGGCGCTGCCCGCGGGTTCCGCCCTGCTGATCGTGCGGCGCGGCCCCAACTCGGGCAGCCGCTTCCTGCTGGACGGTGAGCTGACCACGGCGGGCCGGCACCCGCAGAGCGACATCTTCCTGGACGACGTCACCGTCTCCCGGCGGCATGTCGAGTTCCGCAGGAGCCAGGACGGCGGCTTCACCGTCGCCGATGTCGGCAGCCTGAACGGCACGTACGTCAACCGTGAGCCGATCGACTCGGTCCCGCTGCACAACGGCGACGAGGTGCAGATCGGCAAGTACCGGCTGGTCTTCTACGCCAGCCTGCGGGGCGTCTGACCCTTCCCGGACTCCGTCCGGGGGGAACCCCAGGGAGGTCCTGTGCTGCGTACTCCGACGGGCGGTGCCGGGAACGGCACCGCCGCCTCGGCCGGGCGGCTGGTGAGCATCGGCACGGTGCTCACGATGCTGCGCGACGAGTTCCCCGAGGTCACGATCTCGAAGATCCGTTTCCTGGAGGCGGAGGGGCTCGTCGAGCCCAGACGCACGCCCTCCGGATACCGCAAGTTCAGCACCGCGGACGTCGAGCGGCTGGGCCGCATCCTCCGCCTGCAGCGCGACCACTACATGCCGCTGAAGGTCATCCGCGAGCAGCTGGACGCGCTGGACCGTGGTGAGCAGGTGCGGATCCCGGCGCCCGCGTCGCACGGGGACGCCGCGGAGCCGGCCGCGGCGGCCGGAGCCGGGTCCCTTGCGGCCCGGTCGGGGCGTGAACTCCCCGCCGGTACCCGCGTCGGCCGGGCCGAGCTGATCGCCGCGGCCGAGGTGGGCGAGGCCCAGTTGGCCGAATGGGAGTCGTACGGGCTGCTCGCGGAGGCTCCGGGCGGCGGGTACGACGGTGATGCGCTGACCGTGGCCCGGCTGGTGGCCGATCTGGGCCGGTTCGGGTTGGAGCCCCGCCACCTGCGGGCCATGAAGGCGGCCGCGGACCGGGAGGCGGGCCTCGTGGAGCAGGTCGTGGCTCCGCTGCGACGGCACCGCAACCCCCAGACCCGGGCCCATGCGGAGGCCACCGCGAGAGAGCTCGCGGGGCTGTCCGTACGGCTCCACGAGGCGCTGGTGCAGGCGGCCCTCGGGGTGCGGCTGCACTGACCGGCGCGGCCCCGACTACCCAAACCTGCCGGGCAGGTCCTAGGGTTGCTTTGTGAACGAGCTCGATGTTGTGGGTGTCCGGGTGGAAATGCCCTCCAACCAGCCGATCGTGCTCCTGCGTGAAGTGGGAGGCGACCGGTACCTCCCCATCTGGATCGGACCGGGGGAGGCGACCGCGATCGCCTTCGCGCAGCAGGGCATGGCCCCTGCCCGTCCGCTGACCCACGACCTGTTCAAGGACGTGCTGGAGGCGCTGGGCGAAGAGCTCACCGAGGTCCGGATCACGGATCTGCGGGAGGGCGTCTTCTACGCGGAGCTGGTCTTCTCCAGCGGGGTCGAGGTGAGCGCGCGGCCGTCCGACGCCATAGCGCTGGCCCTGCGGACGGGAACGCCGATCTACGGCAGCGACGGCGTGCTGGACGACGCCGGAATCGCCATCCCGGACGAGCAGGAGGACGAGGTGGAGAAGTTCCGCGAGTTCCTCGACCAGATTTCGCCGGAGGACTTCGGTACCGGCCCGCAGCAGTGAGACATCGGTCTTGTCAAAGCCGATGAGACCTTCGCCCCATTCAGTTAACCTTGCCCCTTCGAAGGGCACGGGAAACCACTCTCAGGGTGATTATCACTCGGCGTGCCGAGTGTGGCGATCGTTGACGCACCCCTGGTGACTGCCTACCTTCGAGGGGGCAGGTCAAGGACGGAGGGTCGGCGTGAGAGTCACGGGCGACGGTACGACCGGGGGCATCCCCGCACGGAGTGACGGTGGGCCGTACCCGCTCCTCGGGAGTACGACAGGCTCCGCGCGCCGCCAGCCGGAGACCTCGCCGACGGCGTCGGACGGCGGCTCCCAGACGGCCGAGCAGGTGGGCTACCGCGGACCGACCGCCTGCGCGGCGGCCGGCATCACGTACCGGCAGCTCGACTACTGGGCGCGGACCGGGCTGGTGGAGCCCACGGTGCGCCCCGCGTACGGCTCCGGGACCCAGCGTCTGTACAGCTTCAAGGACGTGGTCGTCCTCAAGATCGTGAAGCGTTTCCTGGACACCGGCGTCGCCCTGCAGAACATCCGCAACGCGGTGCAGCACCTGAGGGAGCGCGGTTTCTCGGACCTGGAGCGCATGACGCTGATGAGCGACGGCGCCTCCGTGTACGAGTGCACCTCGCCGGAGCAGGTGGTGCGGCTGCTCCAGGGCGGCCAGGGGATCTTCGGCATCGCCGTGGGCGTGGTCTGGCGGGACGTGGAGAAGGCCCTGTCGCAGTTGCACGGCGAGCGGGTCGACACCGGCGAGACCGTGATCGGGCACAACCCGGCCGACGAGCTGGCGGCCCGCCGCAACCGGGCCGGTTGAACCCCGCGGATCCCGTCCGCCGCCCGTCGCCCGCCCGGCCTCGGCATTGTCAGTGGCGTAGGGCAGCATCGGTGCCGTGAGATCCGCGCCGACCATCCTCCATCTCGACATGGACGCCTTCTACGCCTCGGTGGAGCAGGCGTCGAAGCCGAGCCTGCGCGGGAAGGCCGTGATCGTCGGCGGGCTCGGGCCGCGCGGGGTGGTGGCCACCGCCTCGTACGAGGCCAGGCGCTTCGGGGTCCACTCGGCGATGCCGACGGCCCAGGCCAGGCGGCTCTGTCCGAACGGCGCCTACCTGTTCCCCCGCTTCGAGCTGTACCGCTCGGTCAGCGACATCGTGATGGGCCTGCTGCGGGAACTCTCCCCGCTCGTGGAGCCGCTGAGCCTGGACGAGGCCTTCGTCGACCTGGAGGCGGGCGGCAGCGCCCGGGACGCCCGGTCCGCCCGGGAGACCGGGGAGAAGTTGCGGGCGGACATCCTGGCCGCGACGGGCCTGACCGGCTCGGTGGGACTGGCCGGCTCGAAGATGCTCGCGAAGGTGGCCTCCGAGGAGGCCAAGCCGGACGGGCTGCTGCTGATCGAGCCCGGCACCGAGCGGGAGCTGCTCGCGCCGATGTCGGTGCGCACCCTGCCCGGAGTGGGGCCCGCCACCGGGGAGCACCTGCGGCGGGCCGGGATCACCACGGTCGGGGAGCTCGTCGAGGCCGGGGAGGACGAGCTGGTCCGGCTGATCGGGCGGTCGCACGGGGTGGGGCTGTACCGGATGGCCCTGGGCCTGGACGACCGGCCCGTGGTCGCCGAGCGCGACGCGAAGTCGGTGTCGGTGGAGGACACCTTCGACGTGGACCTGCACGACCGGATCCGGATCCGGACCGAGGTGCAGCGGCTCGCCGACCGGTGCGTGCAGCGGCTGCGGGCCTCCGGGCACTCCGGGCGCACGATCGTGCTGAAGGTGCGGCGGTACGACTTCTCGACGCTGACCCGCTCCGAGACCCTGCGCGGGCCCACGGACGATCCGGCGGTCGTGCGGGAGGCCGCCGCGCGGCTGCTGGAGGTGGTGGACACCACCGGCGGGGTGCGGTTGCTGGGCGTGGGCGTGACCGGGCTCGCGGACTTCACGCAGGAGGACCTGTTCGCACAGTCCCGGGCCGCCGCCGAAGCCGCCGAAGCCGCCGGGGGTGCGGACGACGCCCCCGACGAGGGGTCCGGGCCGGAAGGGCCCGAAGGGCTTGCGGGGGCCGGCGGGGGCGAGGGCCCGGAAGGGGCGCAGGAGGCCCCTGGGACCGTTGAGGGACACGGGGGGACCGGTGCGACCACCGGGTCGGCCCAGGAGCCGGAGCGGGCCCGTGAGCGGCACTGGGCGGCCGGGCGTGACGTACGGCACGCCGTCTACGGACCGGGTTGGGTGCAGGGCAGTGGCATCGGGCGGGTGACGGTGCGGTTCGAGCAGCCCGGATCGGCCCCGGGCAGGGTCCGCACCTTCCAGGTGGACGACCCCGATCTGGAGCCGTCCGATCCGCTGCCCCTGGTGGGGCGGGCCGCCGGGTGACCGGGGCGGGTCGGGCTACTCCTCGCCCTGCTCGCCGTTGGCGACGTGGCCGAAATCACCGTTGAACGTGAAGTCGGAGGGGAGGGAGACGTCCAGCCCGTAGTGGTGGTAGAGCTGCAACTCCTGTTCGGGGGACAGGTGGCGGCCCACGCCGAAGTCCGGGGCGTCCTTGATCAGGGAGCGCTCGAACGGGACGTGCAGGGTGTCGCCCACCAGCTCGCTCGGCTCCAGTGGGACGAAGGCGTCCCGACTGAACAAACCGGTCCGGACGGCGGCCCACTCCGGGACGCCGGTGGCATCGTCGAGGTAGACCTCGTCGACGGTTCCGATCTTGGTGCCGTTGCGGTCGAACGCCTTGCGGCCGATCAGGCTGCGGGGATCGATATCTGTCTGCACGGTCCCTCCACGTGGTCGCAACTCCTCCGTAATGACTACAAAAGGCCATTTCCCTGGAGGGGGCCACTCGAGGGAGGTCCGGGAACCTCGCTGGTAGGCTGGGTGGTGGCTGCTGACCCTGTGCGGGAGAGTCCTCCACCGATTTCTACGGAGGCGCCGAAGGAGCAAATCCTCCCCGGAATCTCTCAGGCATACGTACCGCACGGACGAGGCCACTCTGGAAAGCAGGGGCGGTGCCGGGCCCGTAGTGCCGGTTCCACCCCTCACCGACGGTGAAAGCCGGCCCCCGTGGACGACCTCCGCAGGAGCCGGTGAAGCTCTCAGGTTGAGATGACAGAGGGGGAGGCCGTCCGGGCGCCCGCGTCGTGGTGCCCCTCGCAGGTCGTACGACCCAGGAGGCCTCCGTACATGACCGCCAACCGCATTCCGCTCTCCCAGCTGGAGCGAGGCATCCCCTTCGAGCAGCGCCACATCGGCCCGGACGCCGAGGCGCAGGCCAAGATGCTCGCCCACGTGGGCTACGGCTCGCTCGACGAACTGACCGCCGCCGCGGTACCGGACGTCATCAAGACCGCCGAGGCGCTCAACCTGCCCGAGGCGCGGACCGAGGCCGAGGTGCTGGCCGAGCTGCGCGCCCTGGCCGACCGCAACCAGGTCATGACCTCGATGATCGGTCTCGGCTACTACGGGACCTTCACCCCGCCGGTGATCCTGCGCAACGTGATGGAGAACCCGGCCTGGTACACCGCGTACACGCCGTACCAGCCCGAGATCTCCCAGGGCCGCCTGGAAGCCCTGCTGAACTTCCAGACCGTCGTCGCCGACCTGACCGGCCTGCCGACCTCGGGCGCCTCCCTGCTCGACGAGGGCACCGCCGCCGCCGAGGCCATGACCCTGGCCCGCCGCGTCGGCAGGGCCAAGGGCAACGTGTTCCTCGTCGACGCCGACGCCCTGCCGCAGACCATCGCCGTGATCGAGACCCGCGCCGAGCCGATCGGCATCGAGGTCGTCGTCGCCGACCTGTCCGCCGGCATCCCGGCCGAGATCGCCGAGCGCGGCGTCTACGGCGTCCTCGTCCAGTACCCCGGCGCCTCCGGTGCCGTCCGGGACATCAAGCCGGTCATCGACCAGGCCCACGAGCTCGGCGCGATCGTCGCCGTCGCCGCCGACCTGCTCGCGCTGACCCTGCTGACCTCCCCGGGCGCCCTGGGCGCGGACATCGCCGTCGGCACCACCCAGCGCTTCGGCGTCCCGATGGGCTTCGGCGGCCCGCACGCCGGCTACATGGCCGTCCAGGACAAGCACGCCCGCTCGCTGCCCGGCCGCCTCGTCGGCGTCTCGGTGGACGCGGACGGCAACAAGGCGTACCGCCTGGCCCTGCAGACCCGCGAGCAGCACATCCGCCGCGAGAAGGCCACCAGCAACATCTGCACCGCGCAGGTGCTGCTCGCCGTGATGGCAGGCATGTACGCCGTCTACCACGGCCCCGAGGGCCTTAAGACGATCGCCCGCCGCACGCACCGCTACACCGCGCTGCTGGCCGCCGGTCTGACGGCCGGCGGGGTCGAGCTCGTGCACGGCTCGTACTTCGACACCCTGACCGCCCGGGTGCCCGGCAAGGCCGCCGAGGTCGTGGCCGCCGCCCGGGAGGGCGGGGTCAACCTGTTCCAGGTCGACGCCGACCACGTCTCCGTCTCCGTCGACGAGACGACCCTGCGCGCCCACATCGAGGCCGTCTGGGCCGCCTTCGGCGTCACGGCGGACATCGAGGCGCTGGACGGGACCGCCGCCGACGCGCTGCCCGAGGGCCTGCTGCGCTCGGACGCGTACCTCGCGCACCCGGTCTTCCACCAGCACCGCTCCGAGACCGCGATGCTGCGCTACCTGCGCAAGCTCGCGGACAAGGACTACGCGCTGGACCGCGGCATGATCCCGCTGGGCTCCTGCACGATGAAGCTCAACGCGACCACCGAGATGGAGCCGGTGACCTGGCCGGAGTTCGGCCAGCTCCACCCGTTCGCCCCGGTCGAGCAGGCCGAGGGGTACCTCACGCTCATCAGCGAGCTGGAGGAACGTCTCTGCGAGGTGACCGGCTACGACAAGGTCTCCATCCAGCCGAACGCGGGCTCCCAGGGCGAGCTCGCCGGCCTGCTCGCCGTCCGCGCCTACCACCGCGCGAACGGCGACGAGCAGCGCACCGTCTGCCTCATCCCGTCCTCCGCGCACGGCACCAACGCAGCCAGCGCCGTGATGGCCGGTATGAAGGTCGTCGTCGTCAAGACGGCGGACGACGGCGAGGTGGACACGGACGACCTGCGC
Organism: Streptomyces sp. NPDC029014; assembly: GCF_055564695.1. Classification (NCBI taxonomy): domain Bacteria; kingdom Bacillati; phylum Actinomycetota; class Actinomycetes; order Kitasatosporales; family Streptomycetaceae; genus Streptomyces; species Streptomyces sp. NPDC029014. The sequence continues at coordinate 6,965 of NZ_JBVHVT010000122.1, read as the reverse complement.
GCAAAGATCGAGCAGTACCGCGACGAGCTCGCCGTGCTGATGATCACCTACCCGTCCACGCACGGCGTGTTCGAGGAGCACGTCGCCGACATCTGCGCCCAGGTCCACGAGGCCGGCGGCCAGGTCTACGTCGACGGCGCCAACCTGAACGCCCTGGTCGGCCTCGCCAAGCCGGGCCACTTCGGCGGCGACGTCTCCCACCTGAACCTGCACAAGACCTTCTGCATCCCGCACGGCGGTGGCGGTCCGGGCGTCGGCCCGGTCGGTGTCCGGGCCCACCTGGCCCCGTACCTGCCGAACCACCCGCTGCAGCCGACCGCCGGCCCGGAGACGGGCGTCGGCCCGATCTCGGCCGCGCCGTGGGGCTCGGCCGGCATCCTGCCGATCTCGTGGTCGTACGTGCGCCTGATGGGCGGCGAGGGCCTCAAGCGCGCCACCCAGGTGGCCGTGCTCGGCGCCAACTACATCGCCAAGCGCCTGGAGCCGCACTACCCGGTGCTCTACACGGGCCCGGGCAACCTGGTGGCGCACGAGTGCATCATCGACCTGCGTCCGCTGTCGAAGGCGACGGGTGTGAGCGTGGACGACATCGCCAAGCGTCTGATCGACTACGGCTTCCACGCCCCGACCATGTCCTTCCCGGTGGCCGGCACGCTGATGATCGAGCCGACGGAGTCCGAGGACCTCGCCGAGATCGACCGGTTCTGCGACGCGATGATCGCCATCCGCGCCGAGGTCGAGCGGGTCGCCTCCGGCGAGTGGCCGGTGGAGGACAACCCGCTGCGCAACGCCCCCCACACCGCGGCGGCGCTGGGCGGCGAGTGGCCGCACGCGTACACCAGGGACGAGGCCGTCTTCCCCGGCGGCGTCTCGGCGTCCGAGAAGTACTGGCCGCCGGTGCGCCGCATCGACGGCGCCTTCGGCGACCGGAACCTGGTCTGCTCCTGCCCGCCGCTGGACGAGTACGACGCCTGATCCGCGGGACCTGACACAAAAGTGTGAGGTGACTGCACGCTGAAGGGGCCGGCCCGGGAGAATCGCTCCCGGGCCGGCCCCTTCGGCTTCGGCAGTTCCGGCGTTCCGTCGAGCCGGCGTCGGCTAGGCCGCCTGCGCCGCCACGAGAGGGCGGTGCGGTGCGATGATCTGGCCGTCCGGCAGCAGCTCGCCGGTGTCCTCGAACAGCAGGACACCGTTGCACAGCAGGCTCCAGCCCTGTTCCGGGTGGTTGGCCACGGGCTTCGCGGCCTCCCGGTCGGCGGAGTCGGCTGACGGGCACGCTGGCTGGTGCTGGCACATGGATGCGTTCTTTCGCTGCGGTGTGGTCTGTGTGCTGCGGCTCGATGCCTTGTTCATGGCCGCCCCCCGTGGTCGACGACTAGAAGTGGTCAGTCCCAGTGTTGCCCTCCGGACCTCGGTCCGCAGGGATTTCCGGCAGCTGTCCTCACAGATTGATGACGCATCACCCGTGCGGGCGGTTCATCCCAACTCCCCTGTCATTTCGGGTGGTTCGCGAGTGGCCCGGCAGGACTACGCCGGATGGGCCGTCCGGGGGAAGGGGTCGCGCTCAGGCGGCCGGAGCGGCCAGCGGTGGCCGCGCCGGCGGGGCCGGAGGAGTGAGCCGGTGGGTCATCACGGGCAGCAGCTCGGACACCGGGTGCGGGCGGTACGGGGCGATGCCGGGCGGGGCCGGGGCCAGTGGCACCAGCAGGTCCGCAGCGGCCGGAAGCCCGGCGGAGGCATCGGCTCCGACGGCGCCGTGCAGCCAGAGGGTCAGCATGTACAGCTCCGGTACGGACAGCAGCCGGGGCTGGTAGGGCTTGCCGAGCGCCTCCGCCTGGCGCAGCGCCCGCTCGGTGGCGGCGACGTAGGGACCTTCGAAGAAATGGGAGAAGACCCAGCCGTCCGCGGTCAGCCGGGTGTCGGCGGCCGCGATGTGCCGGTCGCCGCTGCGGATCAGGAACCGCCAGCCGGTCAGCCGGGTGCGGGGCGGACGGGCCGGGGCGGCCGGCTGGGACATGCCGAGCCGGTCGAGGACGTGGACCGGCAGCGGCAGCTCGGCGGTCAGTGGACCCTGCACGGCGCGCAGGGCGGGGGTGCCCGCCGCGACGGCTGCGGGGGAACCGAGTGCCGCGAGGACGCTGCGCAGGGCAGGCGCGGGAGCCGGGGGGACATGCAGCGGCATGGTGGGTCGCCTCTCACTTGGGAGACCTGTGGATCAGGGGCAGGTGCGGACGGCGCTGTCGCATTCTGGGGCCAGAGGGGGGCTGAGGGGCAATGGCCGCGCGCCAACTCTCTGCCTCGTTTGCGGAGTTTATACGACATGTGTTCACGCAGTGTTTCGGCTAGCCTGCCCGGCTATTGCAGGCAAGGCGCTTACCGGTCCCGCTGACATGGCATCCATGCCGGATACACGCGAACATGTCGCGCTGACCTCGGAGGTTACCTGACGGGGGCTCGGCTGGAAAGCGCCGATTATCCGGAACCGGCAAAACCGATGCGGAATTTGCATACAGTTGCTTGCCAGGTGAATGTGCCATGGCGCCCTTCGGCCAAACCGGCGCACGCTCCCCGCCGTGCCCCTCCCCGCCGCGTTATAGATCTCGCCTCCGGGGCATCATCGACCGTACACGCGCGTCCGGATGCCCGGGCGATGCCCACTCGAGGAGGGACGCTTCGATGGGGGAGAAGGTCGTGGCGGGCGGATTCGACCTGTCCGATCGCCAGCGGTATCGGAGGAAGCTCCACGAGTGCCTGGAGGGACTGGAGCGGCTTCTGGCGGAGAAGCGGTTCGACCGCCCCAAGAACATGATGGGGCTGGAGATCGAGCTGAATCTGGCGGGGGCCGACGGGATGCCGAGAATGCTGAATGCCCAGGTTCTCGAGCGCATTGCGAGCCAGGATTTCCAGACCGAACTCGGAATGTTCAACCTGGAGGTGAACGTACTCCCGCACCGGCTCGGCGGCCGGGTATTCGACCAGCTCGCCGAAGAGCTGAGCGCGGGGCTCGGCTACGCCCACCGGCAGGCCGCGGCGGTCGACGCGGGCGTGGTGATGATCGGCATCCTGCCGACGATCACCCGCTCCGACCTGGTCACCGCCAACCTCTCCGCGGTGGACCGCTACTCGCTGCTGAACGAGCAGATCCTGATGCTGCGCGGCGAGGACTTCCTCCTCGACATCGACGGGGTGGAGCGGCTGACCTGGAGCACCGGGTCGATCGTGCCGGAGGCCGCCTGCACCTCCGTACAGCTGCACCTGCAGGTGACGCCGGCCCGGTTCTCCGACGTGTGGAACGCCGCCCAGGCGGTGACCGCCGTACAGATAGCCGTCGGCGCCAACTCGCCCTTCCTGTTCGGGCACGAGCTGTGGCGGGAGTCGCGGCCGCCGCTGTTCATGCAGGCCACCGACACCCGGCCGCCCGAGCTCCAGGCGCAGGGGGTGCGGCCGCGCACCTGGTTCGGGGAGCGCTGGGTGGACTCGGCGTACGAGCTCTTCGCGGAGAACGTCCGCTTCTTCCCCGCCCTGCTGCCCATCTGCGACGAGGAGGAGCCGCTGCGGGTGCTCGCCGAGGGCGGGGTGCCGAGCCTGCAGGAGCTGGTCCTGCACAACGGCACCATCTACCGCTGGAACCGGCCCGTGTACGGGGTCGCCGACGGGGTGCCGCACCTGCGGGTGGAGAACCGCGTGCTGCCGGCCGGGCCGACGGTCGCCGACGTCGTCGCGAACGCCGCCTTCTACTACGGGCTCGTCCGCACCCTCGCCGACGAGCCGCGCCCGGTGTGGACCCGGCTGCCGTTCGCCGAGGCCGAGGCCAACTTCGACGCGGCCTGCCGGTACGGGATCGACGCGCGGCTGCGGTGGCCGCGCCGCGGCCGCGGCGGCGGACTGACCAGCGTCCCCGCCGTGCGGCTGGTCCTGGACGAGCTGCTGCCGATGGCGGCTGCCGGCCTGGACGCCTGGGGCATCGAGCGGGCCGACCGGGACCACTACCTCGGCATCATCGAGGAGCGCTGCCGGCGGCGCGTCAACGGGGCGACCTGGCAGGTGGACACCTACCACCGGGCGCTCGCGTCCGGCCTGGACCGGGACGCGGCGCTCGCCGCGATCACCCGCCGCTACAGCGAGCTGATGCACCAGGGCGACCCCGTGCACTCCTGGCCGGTCGGCCTGCCCGCCCAGGAGAGGGGGGCGCCGGTGCCGGCCCGGAGGTCCTGAGCCGGGCCGGGTCCGGCTCGTCGCAGCAGCCGGAACGTCGTCCGCTGATCCCGTTCCGCCGCCGAAGAGGCAGTATGGGGTGGTCGGAACGGGATGGCGGAACGGGAGTCGAACGTGCGGGCGCAGCAGGAGCCGGTGGTCGGGTCGTTGGACGAGGACGGGCGGCGGAGCCTGCTGCGCACCGAGACGCTGCTCGTGCTCGCCCTGTCGCTGGGTGCGAGCGCCGTCTCCTCGCTGATCAGCTTCATCGGCTCCCTGACCAAGCCCGGCGGCCTGAAGGACCAGGCCGCCACGCTCAACGGCTCGTATGCGCCGGGCCGGCCCTGGTTGGACCTGGCCTGGCAGCTCTTCGGGATCTGCACCGCGCTGGTGCCCGTGCTGCTGGTCGCCCACCTGCTGACCCGGGAGGGCGTGCCGGGGCTGCGCGCGCTGGGCTTCGACCGCACCCGGCCCGGCTGGGACCTGGCGCGAGGGGCGCTGGTGGCGGCGGGGATCGGGAGCGCCGGGCTGGCGTTCTACCTGGCGGCGCGGGCGAGCGGGTTCAACCTCACGGTGGTGCCCGAGGCGCTGCCGGACGTGTGGTGGAAGTTCCCGGTGCTGGTCCTCTCCGCGGTGCAGAACTCCGTGGTGGAGGAGGTCATCGTGCTGGCCTACCTGCTGCGCCGGCTCGACCAGCTGGGCTGGTCCCCCACGGGTTCGCTGGTGGCCAGTTCGGTGCTGCGCGGTTCCTACCACCTCTACCAGGGGATCGGCGGCTTCGTCGGCAACATGGTGATGGGTGCGGTCTTCGTGGTGGCCTACCGCCGGTGGGGGCGGGTGATGCCGCTGGTCGTCGCGCACGCCCTGCTCGACGTCGTGGCCTTCGGCGGGTACGCGCTGCTCGCGGGCAAGGTGGGCTGGCTGCCGACCCCCTCGTAGTCCCCGGTTCCGGTTCCGGGGGGCCGGCGGCGGGCGGGAGGGTCAGGGGCGGGTGAGCAGCTCCCCGTCGATGACGGTGACGGCGTTCCCGGTCAGGAGGGTGCGGTCGCCCGCCAGGGTGACGCGTACCAGGCCGGTGCGGGCGCCGCCCTGGAGGCCGGTCAGCCGTGTGCGGCCCAGGCGTTCGGCCCAGAACGGGGCGAGGGCGGTGTGGGCGCTGCCGGTGACCGGGTCCTCGTCGATCCCGAAGGCCGGGAAGAAGCCGCGGGAGACGAAGTCGTAGCCGCGGGAGGGGTCCTCGGCCCGCGCGGTGACGATCACCCCGCGGCGGGCGTAGCCGCGCAGGGCGGCGATGTCGGGGGTGAGCCCGCGTACGGTCCGCTCGTCGGCCAGCTCGACGAGCAGGTCCCCGACGTGCGCGGACGTGTCGTGGACGGACCGGATGTCGGCGCCGAGGGCCGCGCGCACGGCGGGGTCGGGCGTGACGGGCGTCAGGTCGGAGGTCGGGAAGTCCAGGGTGACGGTGCCGTCCTCGGCTGTCTCGGCGCTGAGGACGCCGCAGCGGGCGGAGAACCGGATCGGGCCCCGGGCGAGGCCGCCGGCGGCGAGGACGTGTGCCGTGGCCAGCGTGGCGTGGCCGCACATGTCGACCTCGGCGGTCGGGGTGAACCAGCGCAGGGCCCAGTCGGCGTCCCCGCCGGGCGGCAGGGGGTGGGCGAACGCCGTCTCGGAGAGGTTGACCTCGGCGGCGACCTGCTGGAGCCAGGCGTCCGGGGGGAAGCCGTCGTCCAGGAGCAGCACGCCGGCGGGGTTGCCGCCGAAGGGGCGGTCGGTGAAGGCGTCGACGATTCGGAGGCGCATGGCCCGACGGTAGGCCCGTTCCTTGATCGCGGACAAACGCCAATCCGGGAGGAGTGGACTGGTCAGGGGCGTGTTCGGCACGAGTTTCCGATATATCGTTGACGCATCGCGATCCATTGGTGATAGTTGAGGCATCGCAGAAGCGATACCCGAAGCACCGGAAAGACGGATGGCGAAAGGAGCGCAGTCATGCGTTCACGCGGACAACACGGACACGGATACGGTCACGAGCACGGTCGGGGCCACGGGCACTGCGGGCCCGATCGTCGGGAGGAGTTCATCGGGCGGCGCGCCGCCTTCGGCCCGTTCGGCCCGCCCTTCGGCGGCGGCCCCTTCGGTGGCCGCGGCGGGCGCGGCGGCATGCGCGGCCGTGCCCGGCGGGGCGACGTGCGCGCCTCGATCCTGGCGCTGCTCAAGGACCGCCCGATGCACGGCTACGAGATGATCCAGGAGATCGGCGAGCGCAGCGGCGGGGCCTGGAAGCCCAGCCCCGGCTCGGTCTACCCGACCCTGCAGCTGCTGGAGGACGAGGGCCTCATCGCGAGCGAGAGCGAGGGCGGCAAGAAGCTCTTCACCCTCACCGACGCCGGGCGTACCGAGGCCGAGTCGGGGCCGGAGGCCCCCTGGGCCGAGGCCGGGCGCGGCGTCGACCTCGAGGCGGTGCACGAGGTCCGGACGGCCGGGATCGGCCTGATGGAGGCCTTCGGGCAGGTTTTCAAGACCGGTACGCCCGAGCAGCGCGAGAAGGCCCTCGCCGTGATCAACGACGCCCGGAAGAAGCTCTACCTGATCCTGGCCGACGAGCACTGAGCCCGCCGACCGGCAGTCGGTGGTCGGCGGCCGGGTCGACGGGTGTGGCGGGGGGGGGGGGGGGGGGCCGGGGGGGGGGGGGCGGGGGGGGGGGGGGGGTTTTGTGGGGGGGGGGGGGGGGGGAGGCAAGGGGACGTTGGTAGGGAACCACTTCCGGGCGT
>NZ_JBVHVT010000121.1:0-20425 GCF_055564695.1 Streptomyces sp. NPDC029014 | reverse complement strand
CCGTCCCCGTCCGTACCGGTGACCGCCAGCGTGAAGGGCTCCCCGGACACCGGCAGCACCCGCTGGCACGGCACGCCGTCGACCTCCCCGAACACCGTCCGCAAGGCCTCGTGCCGGGCCACGACGTCCGCCAACGCCGACTCCAACGCCCCGCGGTCGAGATCACCGCCCCACCGCAACACCAGCGGAATGTTGTATGCGGCGCCCGGGCCCGCGAGCCGGTGGAGGAACCACAGTCGCCGCTGGGCGAACGACAGCGGCAGCGGGGCGGGCCGTTCCCGGGGGGCGAGAGCCGGCCGTGCCGTGGCCGTACGGTCCGAGCGGGTCGCGAGTGCGGCGACGGTGCGGGCCTCGAACACGTCACGCAGGGTCAGTTCCGCGCCGAGGGTGGTACGGATGCGGCTGACGAGCCGGGTCGCGAGCAGGGAGTGGCCCCCCAGGACGAAGAAGTCGTCGTCGGCGCCCACCACGGGCACGCCCAGCAGTTCGGCGAACAGCCCCGCGAGGACCTGCTCCCCCGGCGTACGCGGACCGCGGCCGCCCCCCGTGCCCTGCCCGCCGGGCACCGGCAGGGCCGCCCGGTCCAGCTTCCCGTTCGGGGTCAACGGCAACGCCTCCAGCACCACCACGGCCGAAGGCACCATGTGGGCCGGCAGGACCCGGCCGAGGCGCTCCCGCACGGCAGCCAGGTCGCACGCCCCCGCACCCGCCCCCGCACCCGCCCCCGCACCCGCCCCGGCACGCGTCGGCACCACGTACCCGATCAGCCGCACATCGCCCGACGGCCCCTCCCCCACGGTCACGGCGGCGTGCGACACCCCCGGGCACGCGGCCAGGACCGTCTCCACCTCGCCCGGTTCCACACGGAACCCGCGCACCTTCACCTGCCCGTCGGCGCGCCCCGCGAACTCCAACCGGCCGTCGGCACGCCACCGGGCGAGGTCCCCCGTCCGGTACATCCGGGACCCCGACGGACCGAAGGGGTCCGCCACGAACCGGCCCGCGGTCAGCCCCGGCCGCCGCAGGTACCCCCGCGCCAGACCCACCCCCGCCACGTACAGCTCACCGACCACCCCGGGCGGCACCGGCCGCAACACCGCATCCAGTACGTACGCCCGCGCTCCCGCGACCGGCCGCCCGATCGGGGGCACGGAGTCGGAGGGCGTCAGCGGTTCGCTCATCGTCGCGCACACCGTGGCCTCGGTCGGGCCGTAGGCGTTGATCATGCGCCTGCCGCGGGCCCAGCGCGCCACCAGCCCGGGCGGACAGGCCTCGCCCGCCACCACCAGTGTCGCGAGCGGGGCGTCCGGTTCCGCCGCGACGGCCAGCGCGGACGGCGGCACGGTCGCATGGGTGATGCGCAGGTCCGGATCGGTGAGGGCGGACAGGGGGTCGCCGTCCGGGACGAGCACGAGAGCGGCCCCGGTCAGCAGGGCGGTGAACAGCTCCGATACGGAGGCGTCGAAGCTCGGCGAGGCGAACTGGAGCACCCTGCTGCGGGCGTCGATCGCGAACCGGTCGACCTGGACGGCGACCAGGTTGGCGATGCCGGCGTGGGTGACCGCCACGCCCTTGGGGCGGCCGGTGGAACCCGAGGTGTAGATCACGTAGGCGAGGTGCCGTGGGTCGACGTCGATGCCCGGATCTCCGTCGGGGAAGCCCGCACCCGGGTCCGCGACCGTCCGCGGATCGTCGATCACCGCGGCGGGGCGGGCGTCGGCGAGCATGTGCGCGATCCGTGCCGCCGGGTACTCCGGGTCCACCGGCAGGTAGGCGGCGCCCGCTTTGAGCACGGCCAGGACCGCCACCACCAGTTCCACCCCGCGCGGCAGCACGAGGGCCACCACGTCCTCCGCCCCGACGCCCCGGGCCGCCAGGGCGTGCGCGAGGCGGTTCGCCCGCGCGTTCAGCTCCCCGTAGGTCAATGTGGTGCCGCCCGCCACCACCGCCACCGCGTCGGGGGAACCGGCCGCCCGCTCCTCGAACAGACGGGCCACGGGGGTCGCGGGGGTCCCGCCGGCGTCGCCGCCGGGGAGCAGGTGCGCGCGCTCCTGCGGGGACAGCAGCTCGACGCGGCCGATCGGCGTGTCGGGGTCGAGGTCCGCGAGGTCCGCCAGCAGGCGCAGCAAGCGCTCCTGGTGGTCGGCCAGGTCCGCGCGGCCGTGTACCTCGGGTGCGGCGTACAGCTCCATCCGGGGGGCGTCGCCGTCGCGGCGGTCCCGTACCGCGATCATCAGGTTGGCGCCCTGCTTGACCGAGACGGTGTGCGCGCTGCACCGGTGGCCGGCGAACGTGAAGTCGTAGTCGAACCTCGTGATGTTGACGAGGGGCGAGAACGCCGTGTCGATGCCGCCCGACAGGCCGAGTTCACGGTGCAGGTCCTCGCCCCGGTAGCGCTGGTGGGCCACCGCCTCGCGCATCCGGTCGGCGACCTGTGACAGCAGGGCCCCCAGCGAGGTGCCGGGCCGTACCGACACCCGTACGGGGACGACGTTGGCCAGCATTCCGGGCGTCGAGCGGGCGGCCTCGTCGGGACGGGCGGCCACGATCAGCCCGACCGCCACGTCCTGTGCTCCCGTCAGCCGGTACGCGTACAGCGCGACCGCGGCCACCACCAGCCGGGGCCAGGTGACGGCCGACCGGTGGGCCGCCGCTCGCAGCGCTTCCGGTCGGGGGAGCACCTGTGCGCCGGTCGTCCGGGCCCTGGGGACTCCCCCGGACGGGACCTCCTGCGCCGCCGCGCCGGTACGCGCTGACGCCATGTCGGGCCGGCGGGGGATCGCGGTCGCCCCCGTCCACCCGGCCAGCCGCTCGGACCAGTACGCCCCGTCGGCCGCCCGGGCCGGGGAGGTGCGGTAGTCCAGGTCGGCGGCGACCAGGGCCCGCAAGGGGCCGAAGGGGCAGGGGGCCGGCTGCTGCCCCGCGGCCAGGGCGGAGTACACCTCGGCCACCCGGCGGGCGATGAGGGCGAAGCCGAAGCTGTCGACCGCGGCGTGGTGGTAGGTGTGGCACCACCAGAACCGGTCCGGCGCCAGCCGGAGCAGGGCGAACCTGAACAGCGGGCCGCGGGAGAGCTCCATCGGCCGGGCGAGGTCCGCGGCGGTCCAGGCGCGCGCGGCCCGCTCCGGATCGGGCTCGTCGCTGACGTCGACCACGGGCAGTTCCCAGCGGACGTCCTGCTCCAGGACCTGCACCGGACCGTCCTCGCCGGGGACCAGGCGCACCCGAAGGGCATCGGTTTCCGCGACGACCCGGCGCAGGGCGGACTCGAACAGGGCCGGGTCGACGGGTCCGCGGACGTCCAGGTACTCCCCGATCCGCAGCCCCGCACCGCCCTCGGGAGTGCGCTGCTCGGCCATCCAGATCTCGCGCTGCGCGGCCGTCACGGCCAGCACCTCGGCCGGTGCGTCCGCCGGGTGCCCCCCGGCCGGGGCCACGGGCACGTCCAGATCGGAGAACTCGGCACGAGACAAGGGGAAACCTCCTGAAGACGCCGGCGAATGCCTCGGGTTTTTCTAGCATTCAGGACGGGGAATGCATAAATGTAAAAAAATGAAAGGCGGGCCGATCGAGGCCCCCGCCGGCCCGGCGAGCACGCCTGGCCGCAATCGAGCATCTCTTATGCACGGCGCGATATCACCCGGAGGAATCAATCGCGGGACCGCACGATCCATGGCGCTACCACAGACCCGGCGGGCACAAACGGTTCTCCCGCACCGAGTTCACTCGAAAACAGGGATTTCACGTCTCCGCGATGGAAGTTGACCGCACGCCATGGCCGGCGCACGCGCGGATCGGCTAGCGTGCCACACGCCGGCTGCGCAATCTCAGCACAGGGGCCGTACGCAAACACCCCCTTCTTTTTTGCACAAGTGGCCGCATTCCCATCCCGCTGGCAACACAAGAGAGAGGGCGCGGACCATGCCCCCTGTTTTCATTCCGTTTCTACTCGGTATCATCGCGGCACCGCTGGTGAAAAGGATCGTGAAGCCGATGGTGCGCGGCACCATCTCGGCTTCCGTCAACCTCGCCGCGGACATGAAGCAGGCCGCCCACCAGGTCGGCGAGGAATTCCAGGACATCACCGCCGAAGTGACCGCCGAGCGGGTCGGCGCAGAACTGCGGGACGGCGAGCGGTCCAGGGTCAAGGCGGCCAAGGCCTGACCGCGAAGCGAACGGGGCGGAATCAGGACGCACGTGGGCGGTACGCGCCCATCGGGGTGACGATACGAAGCCGTGTGGCTTGTCCGAAGGAATTTCCCGCTGCCCCGCGTCCGGTACGGGTAGGCGTTTTTTCCAGCCCCTTACCTGCAGCCGGACCAGGAGAGACCGCCATGGCACCCTTCGTCGCCCCGTTCTGCGCCCCCTTCATCGCGGGACTGCTCGCGGCACCGCTCGTGAAGCGGATCGTCAAGCCGATCGCACGCGGTACGGTCAAGACCTCCGTAGGACTCGTCTACGACGCCAAGCAGGCTTCCCTCAAAGCACGCGACGAGGTGAAGGACGCGGCGACCCGGACGGCCCGGGACAAGGGCTCTCGTGAGCTGGCCGTATCGAGCAATGGCGAGGGGGCCGGGCCCGACGGCGCACACGCCCACGGCCACGGCCATTCCGGAAAGCACTGACCGACCCCCGACCCGGCACCGACCTGCCGTCGGGAACCGGCGCCGGGCACCCGGTGGCCCCCACGGGGTCAGGGCGCGGCGTGACCTCGGTCACGCCGCGCGTCCCTTTCCGCCCCGAGTCCGCCGTCGCGGAGCGGGCGCGCCGTGACAGGGCGCCGCGACGGTGGCAGGATCGCGCCCATGGCTCACGTTCCGCCCCGTTTCGGCAGGCGCACCGCCCTGTGGGGGCTGGTGGCCGTGTTCGCCGTGCTCGGCCTGCTGGTGTGGTGGCTGCGCCCGTTCGGCGAGCCGGAGCTGAAGGGCGAGCTGACCTTCAGCACGGGCGTGCGCACGGGCGTCTACCACCGGTACGGCCAGCTGCTGGAACAGGCGCTGGCGCAGGACGTCCCCGGGGTCAGGGTCCGGCTGGAGACCAGTCAGGGCTCGCAGGAGAACCTGGCGCGGGTGGCGACCGGGCAGGCGGACTTCACCGTCGCGACGGCGGACGCGGTCTCGAAGTACCGGGCCGACGGGAAGCCGGGCGCGGACCGGCTGCGCGGGGTCGCACGGCTGTACGACGACTACGTGCAGCTGGTGGTGCCGGCGGGCTCGCCGGTGCAGTCGGCGCGGGACCTGCGCGGCAAGCGGGTGGCGATCGGCCAGCCCGGGTCGGGCGTGCGGCTGGTCTCGGAGCGGCTGCTGGCGGCGGCCAAGCTGGACCCCGCGCGGGACGTCACCCCGGTCTCGATCGGCATCGACACGATGCCTGCGGAGCTGGAGGCCGGGCGGATCGACGCGTTCTTCTGGTCCGGCGGCCTGCCCACCAACGCGGTGCGGGAGCTGTCGGAGCGGTTCGACATCCGGCTGGTGCAGCTCGGCGACCTGGTGGAGACGCTGCAGGGCAGCGGCAGCCCGGCGCGCTACTACCGGGCGGCGGTGATGCCGCAGGACGCGTACACGCGGGCGCGCAACACCTCGGCGGTGGCGACGCTGGCCGTGCCGAACCTGCTCGTGACCACGGAGGGGACCGATCCGGGGCTCACCGAGCAGTTCACGCGGACGGTGATCAACAGCCGTGACCGGATCGGCCACGAGGTGCACGCGGCGCAGCTGGTGGACCTGCGGACGGCGATCTACACGGATCCGCTGGACCTGCACGAGGGCGCCGGCCGGTACTACCGCTCGGTCAAGCCCTGACCCCGGACCCGGGCGCGGGGGCGGGGGCGGGGGCGTGCCCCCTCAGGGCGCCAGCAGCATCGTCGCCGCGGCGGCCGCGCCGATGAGTCCCGCATGGGTGCCCAGGGCAGCGGGGACCACCTCCAGGCCGGCGACGTACGAGAGCGTGGCGTAGTCCGCGAGGTGGGTGCGGATCGGCTCGAAGAGGGTGTCGCCGGAGGCGGCGACCCCGCCGCCGATCACCGCGATGCCGGTCTCCACGAGGGTGGCGCTGGCCGCGATGGCGGCGGCCAGGGCGCGGCCGGCCCGGTCGAACGCGGCCAGCGCGACGGGGTCCCCGGCTTCGGCGGCCGCGGCGACGCCCGCCGCGGTGGCGTCGCCGGCGGCGCCCCCGGCGGGGTTCCAGCCCTGCTCCGCGGCCCAGCGGGCGATGGCGGTGCCCGAGGCGATGGACTCCACGCAGCCGCGGCTTCCGCAGACGCAGCGGGGGCCGTCGAACGCGACGCTGATGTGCCCGATGTGGCCGGCGTTGCCGGTGGGGCCCGGGTGGAGCCGGTTGTTCAGGATCAGGCCGCCGCCGACGCCCGTGGAGACCACCATGCACAGGGCGTCGGCGTGGCCGCGGGCCGCGCCGAGCCAGTGTTCGGCCGCGGTCATGGCCACGCCGTCCCCGACGAGCACGGTGGGCAGCGGGGTGCCGTGCCGGGCCAGCTCGGCGGCGACGCGGGCCTGGACGGGGAAGTCGCGCCAGGCCCCGATGTTCACCGGGCTGACCGTGCCGCGCGTGGCGTCGACCGGGCCCGCGCTGCCGATGCCGCAGCGGACCGCGGCCGGCCACAGGGGCGAGCGGGCCAGCTCCGCGACGACCTCCGCGACGGCGGCGAACACCCCGTCGGCGTCGGTGCCCCGCGGGGTGGGGCGGCGGGTGGTGGCGGTCATCGTGCCGTCGGGGAGCACCAGCGCGCCAGCGATCTTCGTGCCGCCGACGTCGATCGCCACGGTCGGTGCGGCGGCGGCCGCGCCGGGGTCGCCGGGGGCGGGGAAGGAGGGGCTGGGTGGGGTCACGTGGCGCTCCAGGACGGGGTCGGGTTCAGTATGCGGCCGGGGGGCGGGGCCGTACTCTCGCGGGGCTCCAGTCTGGGCTGCTCGCCCTCGCGGGCCCGGGGCGGGCCGCCGGCGAGGACGGCGAGCAGTTCCTCGGCGGCGAGCCGGCCGAATCCCGCGGTGTCCCGGACGAGGGCGGTGAGCCGGGGATGGGTGACCCGGCACAGGGCGGAGTCGTCCCAGGCGACGATCGACAGCCGGCCGGGGACGGCGATGCCGAGCTCGGCGGCGACCGCGCTGCCGGCCACCGCCATCACGTCGTTGTCGTAGACCAGGGCGGTGGGCGGCTCGGGCTCGGCGAGGACCCGTCGGGTGGCGGCCGCCCCTTCGGCGTCGGAGTAGTCGGTCACCACCGAGCGCACCTCCCGGGGGCCGAGGCCCCGTGCCGCGGCCTCGGTGCGCAGGGAGGCGATGCGGCGGGCGGTGTGGGCCAGGGTGGGCAGCCCGGCGATGTGGGTGATCCGGCGGTGGCCCAGCGCGTGGAGGTGGTCCAGGACCCGGGCCATCGCCCGGGCGTCGTCGGCCCAGACGGAGGAGAGGGGGCCGGGGGCGCCCGTACCGCCGACGGTGACGGCGGGCAGGCCGAGGCGGGCGAGGAGTTCCGGGCGCGGGTCCTCGGTGCGCGGGTCGACGACGAGGACGCCGTCGACGCGCCGTTCGGCCCACCAGCGGCGGTACAGGGCGCACTCGGCGTCCAGGTCGTCGACCACCTGGAAGAGCAGGGCGGTCCGCCCGGCGGAGAGCACCTCCTGGATGCCGGAGACCAGTTGGAGGAAGAAGGACTCGACGCCGAGGGTGTGCGCGGGCCGGGCGAGGACCAGCCCGACGGCGCCGGAGTGTTCGCCGGACAGGGCGCGGGCGGCGCTGTTGGGCTGCCAGCCGAGCTCCTCGGCGACGCGGCGGACCCGGGCGCGGGTGTCCTCCGAGACGCCCGGCCGGTCGTTGAGCGCGAAGGAGACGGCGCTCTCGGACACCCCGGCCCGGCGGGCGATGTCCTTGATGGTGGGTCTGCGGGCCATGGCCTGACTATCCCTCGGGTACGCGGACGGCAATGGCGGGACCGTACGCGATCCTGCCCTGGCACGTGGCCTTGGCGGCCATCCAGTAGGTGCCGGGAGCGGTGCCCCGCGGCGGGGCCAGCCGGAACTCCACCTCGGCCGGCCGGTCCGGCGGTACGCGCACGGGCCGGACCGCGGGGCGGACCGACTGCCAGGTGCCGTACGGGGACACGGCGTGGACGAGGCCGGTGAGCGGGCTGCGGAAGCCGGTGCTGCCGATCCGGAACCGTACGGCGGCCCGCCCGCCCGCGCCGACCGCCACCTCGGGCTCCGGCGCCTCGACCCACAGCCCGGGCGGGGCGGGGACGGCTCCGGGCGGTCCGGGAACGGTGACCGCCAGCACGTCCTCGAACTCCCCGGCGGGGGTGGTCGCGAGGACCCGGACCAGGTGCACGCCGGGGAGCGCGCCGGGCGCGGGGGCCACGGCCAGCGGGAGTCGCCGGTGGCCGCCCGGGGGCAGCTCCAGCCGGCAGCGGGCCCAGGAGGCGTGCCAGCCGTCGGGGGGCAGGACGTCGAGGCGGACCGGGCCGCCGGTGTGCGGGCCGTGCGCGGAGAGGGTGACCGCCGCGTCGGCGGGGGTGCCGTCACAGGTCACCGTGTACGGGGCGGAGCCCAGGGGGGCGGTTCCGGTGTTGTGCAGCCAGTAGCGGCTGAACACCGGCTGGTGGCGCTCCCGTTCGCCCTTGCGCAGCGGCATGCCGGATTCCGTGGGCAGCAGCAGGGTGGTGGTCGCGGAGCCGCCGACGGCGCCGGCGAAGGGGGCGCCGAGCGGGCGGTCCAGGAGGTCCGCCTCGGCTACGGGCGGCGCGGTCCAGCGCAGGCCCACGGCGGCCGGGCGGCCGTGGGCCTCGCGGAGCCGGACCGCGACCGGGGCCGGGGTCGGTCCGCGGCCGGGTCCCCCGCTCGGACCGCAGACGGGTCCGGCGGCCGGTGCGGCGGCCGGTCCGCCGGCCCGCTTCACGGTTTCGACCAGCACGCGGTCGGCCGGTTCCACACCGAGCAGGGAGCGGGCGGCGGGGCAGGGTCCGGGGGCCGGCTCCGCGGCGACGGCGGTCAACGGCTTGTTGAACTCCCGTCCGCGGCGGACCAGATCGGCCGCCCGCCAGTCCCCCGGGCCGGCCACCAGAGCGTGCTCGAAGACGTGGGTCCAGTGCTGGAGCTGGAAGGAGCTGCCGTCGGGGGCGGTGCGCCGGGGCGGGTCCATCCACGCGCCGGAGGGCCGGCCGGTGCAGGAGCGCATCAGGCTGCTGTGAAGGCGGCCGGCGGTGTCGACGGCGAAGCCGGGCGTCCCGCGGACCAGGATCCCCACCGTCCGGCGGGCGTACGGCTGGTCGGGCGCGGCCGGGGGCTGCCCGCCCGGCAGTGCCGCGGCCGGCGGTGCCGCGGCCGTCAGTGTGCCCGTTGCGGCGAGGGCGGCCGCGGTGCGGGCGGGCGGCTCGGTGACGACCAGGACGGGCAGGTCCCGCAGCCCGGTCAGGTCGCAGCCGGGCTTCCACAGTTCGCGCAGTGCCGCCCGGGCAGGCACCCAGACCCGCGGGTGCTCCCGTACGGCCTCCGCGTACGCGGGTCCGGCCTGGGCCAGCAGGTCCGCGGTGAAGGCGTTGTCCGAGGGGCCGCCCAGCGCGATCCGGACGTCCGGGAGGCTGCTGTCCGCGGCCAGGTCGCCCCACCGCGGCCCGCCGGGCCGGGTCGGGGTGGCGGTGACGCCGTACCGGCCGAGCGCGGTGACCAACTCCCGCAGTCCCGCCGGGGTTCCCGCGTCCGGCAGGACGATTTCGGCCGCCCCCACCGGCCGGTCCCCGACGAGCAGGGGCGCCGACAGTGCGAACCAGTTGAGGCAGGAGCTGTCCAGGGTCCACGGGGCCCGCGTGCCGTCGGCCCCCGCGTCCGCCCCGGGGAAGGCGAAACCGCGCCCGACGGCCGCGGCCGCGGTCTCCGCGACGGGCAGCGCCCCGGGCACGTCGGCCGGGACGCGCAGCCGCAACAGTTGGTCACGGCCGGTGAACTCGTGCACGGTGGTGGTCAGTTCGACCCGGTCCAGGCCCTCCCACAGGGTGGTGGCCCGGGTCCACCGGACCGGGCCGGTGCGCCCGCGGGCCAGGATCCGCTCGCCCAGCGGCCCCCGCTCCACCCGGCAGGACTCGGCGGGCGCGCCGCCCGAACCGGTGCCGGGCCCCTTGGGCAGCAGGTGCCAGGGCCCCTCCCCGAAGCGGGGGTGTTCCGGGTACTCCTCCTGTACGACGAGCTCGTCCACCTCCCCGGCGGTCAGCAGCTCGACCCCGGTGCGCCGGTCCAGCAGCCGGGCGAGGCCGCCACCCCGCGCCGGGTCGGCCTCGGCGCGGAAGGCGGCGTTCTCGGCGGCGAGCCCCTCGGCCGGCTCCCAGCCGCCGGAGACGGGGAACGGGCTCACGCACAGCCACCAGGTGCGGTACCCCAGCGACGGCACCGCCCGGGCCAGGAAGGCGATGTCGGCCACCCCTTCGGTGACCGCCTCGATGTGGACGGGATCGCTGCACCCGTCGGCGTCCCGGAGGGCGATGCGCGCCGCGTCCTCCGCGCGCAGCCCCAGCTCGGCGAGGTCCACGGCGGTGCGGACCAGGTCGGTCCGGGTCCAGGACAGCGGGTTGTGCACGGTCACGGCGAGGGGGCCCGGCCCGCGGGTGTCGGCGGCGGCGGTCAGGGCGAGCAGGGCCTCCCGCCGTACGGAGCGGGCCAGTTCGTGCGCCTCGCGCCAGGTCGGGAGCAGGTCCAGGTACACCTGGTCGGAGCAGGTCCCGGTGACGGCGTCGTGGTGGGCGGCGTGCAGCAGGTGCCGCCAGGCCTTGGCGAGGGTCTGCTCCGGGTGGTCGAGCAGCCCTTCCGCGCAGGCCAGCGCGGCGAAGGTCTCGGCCTGTTCGAGGAGGTTCTCGGCGGCGCGGTGGGCCTGCTTCACGTCGGCGTAGCTGACGTCCTTGCCGGTGTAGACGGGGCCCATCTCGCGGGTCACCGGCAGCGGGGCGGCGCCGCGGGCCGCCAGTTCGGACCGGACGGCGTCGAAGTGGGCTCGCGGGCCGCCGTGTTCCATGCGCGGCCAGCAGTAGCGGCGGTTCCACGCGTGCTGGACGTCCAGGCCCCAGCGGTGCGGCCAGGAGAAGTCGGTGCCCAGCGGGATCAGCACGTTGCGGGTGGCGGCCGCGGGGCGCAGCAGTTCGTAGAGCTCCAGCAGCTGTTCGGCGGCGGCTGCGGCGTCCGGGGCCCGGTGGGAGGGCCAGCCGGCCGAGTAGTGGGCGGGCAGGTAGTGCAGCAGCAGTCCCGTGCCGCAGGGCGCGATCCACTCGTACTCGGCGGGAAGCTGCATCGCGGACGGGGGCCGCAGCCGGCCGTCCCAGGTGTCCGCCATCGGCCCCCACTGGTGGTACGGGCCGCGGGCGAAGACGGCGGAGTCCAGGCCGGCGCCGGCCATCAGGGCGGGGAAGGACGGGTCGTGGCCGAAGACGTCGAGCTGCCAGGCGGTGCGCGGGTCGGCGCCGAGGGTTCCGCGGTGCAGGGCCAGGCCGTGGACGGCGCTGCGGACGGTGGTCTCGGCGGACGTGAGGGTGGTGGACGGCTCGTTGTACGTACCGCCGACGATCTCCAGGCGGCCCTCGGCGATCAGGGCGCGCAGCTCGGCGCGGTCCTCGGGGCGGCTGTCCCAGTACGGCTTGAGGTAGTCGGCCTCGGAGAGCACGAAGCGGTAGGCCGGGTCGTCGCGCGCCTGCTGGAGGTGGAGCGGGACCAGGGTGAAGGCGGGCACGCCGGTGTACTCCCAGCCCCGTGCGGGCTCGCCGGGGAGCAGGGGCGCGTCCCACAGGGCGGTGTAGGCGGCCTGGGTGTTCCACCACATGGGGTCGTAGTGGAAGTGCGGGACGAGGCGCACGGTCCAGCCGGGTTCGGCGACGGCCAGCTCGAAGGGGAGTTCGGCGAGCGGCCGCCCGTCGGGGCCGCAGACGCAGGCGGTCGCGGGCAGGACGGTGCCCGGCGGGGCGCCCGCGGTGCGGACCGAGACCTCGGCGCAGACCTCCGACACCGACGCGGCGGGGTCCGCGGCGAGAGCGGTGTCGGTCTTGGTGTCGGTGTCGCTGTCGCTGTCGCTGTCGCTGTCGCTGTCGGCGCGCAGGATGCGCGGGTGCGGGGTGGCCACGCCGGGGCCGCGCACGGTGACGTACAGCGGGCCGGCCGGGCGCGTCCTGCGGATCCGTACGCGGACCACCTGCGCAGGGTTTTCCGGCGGGCCGGTGAAGAGCGCGGGAGTGGTGACCGCCATGACCGAAATACCGCTGTCCATTTCCGCACACTTCCTTGTGTGAGGCCATTGACCGCATGGAGCTAAACCGCATTAGCCGACCCAGCTTGAGAGGCCCTCCGCCCCTCTGTCAACGGGGCTGAAGCGCATGAGCGCGCCATCGGTATGGGAGGAGGCCCTTTGGCATCGGAGGAGGCCCTTTGGCCGTGGAGGCCCTGTTGACTTTCGACTCCCGGGCGCGGCACGTTGTGGGCGGCCGGAGAATTCCCCCGCGACTTCCGGGATCCTTCATGCGTGACGGCACGCCCGTTCCCCCACCCGCCCGAACCCTCCGCTTCGGCGCCAACTACACGCCGTCGCGCGGCTGGTTCCACCACTGGCTCGACTTCGACCTCGACGAGGTCGCGGCCGACCTCGACTCGGTCGCCGCGCTCGGCCTGGACCACGTGCGGGTCTTCCCTCTGTGGCCGCTCTTCCAGCCGAACCGGGCCCTGATCCGGCCGCGGGCCGTCGAGCAGCTGGTCGCGCTCGCGGACGCGGCCGCCGTACGCGGCCTCGACGTCGCGGTCGACGGGTTGCAGGGCCATCTGTCGAGCTTCGACTTCCTGCCCGCCTGGACCGGCACCTGGCACCGGAGGAACATCTTCGACGACCCGGACGTGGTCGCTGGGCAGGAGGAATACCTGCGCACGCTGGCCGCCGCCCTCGCCGACCGGCCGAACTTCCTCGGCATGACCGTCGGCAACGAGATCAACCAGTTCTCCGACGGCCCGCACCCCGACCCGGACCGGATCACGCGGCAGCAGGCGGGGCGCTGGCTGGAACGGATGCTCGCCGCCTGCGAGCGGGGCGCGCCGGGCCGGTTCCACGTGCACGCCGAGTACGACGCGACCTGGTACCGGGACGGGCACCCGTTCACCCCGGGCCAGGCGGCCCGGCTGGGTGCGGCCACGGCCGTGCACTCCTGGGTGTTCAACGGCACCGCGCAGCGGCACGGCCGGACCGGGACCGCCACCGAACAGCACGCCGCCTACCTGATCGAGCTGTCCAAGGCCTGGGCGGCGGACCCGCACCGGCCGGTGTGGCTCCAGGAGGTCGGGGCGCCCGCACCGTTGATCCCGCCGGAGCACGCGGCCGCCTTCACCGAGGCAACGCTCGCCGCCGCCCTCGACTGCCCGGGCCTGTGGGGCGTGACCTGGTGGTGCTCCCACGACGTGTCCCGCGAGCTCGCGGACTTCCCCGAGCTGGAGTACGGGCTCGGCCTGCTCGCCAACGACCGCGGGACCAAGCCGGCCGGCGCCGCCGTCGCCCGGATCGCCGCGCAGTGGCGGGGCCGGGAGCACCGCCCAGCGGTGCGCACCACCGCCCTGGCCGTGGACGTCGGCGGGGCCGAAGCCGCGCCGGGTCGGTCGGTGTGCGGGCCCGGCGGCGCCTTCTTCGAAGCGTGGGCGGCACTGGCGGCCGACGGGGTCCGGCCCGCGGTGGTGCTGGCGGAGCTGGCCGAGGACCCGGCCCATCTGGCCGCGCGCGGCATCACGGAGGTACTGCGCCTCCCCGAGGTCCGCTGACCCGCACCGCCCGTCCCCGATCCACGTCACAGGCACCCCCTTGCCTGCCCCCTGCCCCCTGCCCCCTGCCCCCGAGGAGCCCCGCATGTCCGAGACCGGCACCGGCGCACACCCTCGTACCTCTCCCCCCTCTCCCCCCTCTCCTCCGTCTTCCGACTCCCCCGGCTCCGCACCTTCGCCGACCCGCCGCCGGGTCCTCGCCGCCGGGGCGGGAGCCGCCGCGCTGCTGGGCGTCCCCCTGCCCGCGCACGCCGCCGCGCCGGAGACGGCCGCCGCGCCGCCCAAGCCCGTGCCCGTGCCCGCGCCGGGGGCCGGTCCGGCGGACCCGGCCCCGTACGCCTCCTACTGGTTCCCCGACTCCCTCCCGCACGGCACCCCGGGCCCGGGCATCGTGTGGCGCTCCCTCAAGCAGTGGACCCCCGAGTCGGACCTTGACCTCGCCCACAACACCGCGACCGTGCCCCTCGCCGCCCGCTTCACGCCGGTGCCCCCGCACCCGGGCGTCCGTGCCGGCCAGGCCCGGATCGCCTCCCTCGTCTCCTTCGGCCCCACCTCCCAGAATCCCTCGCAAGGGGTACCCACCGCCGACACCTACGCCCTCACCCACTGGGCGTACCTCGACGAGCTGGTGTTCTGGGGCGGCTCCGCCGGCGAGGGCATCGTGCTCGCGCCGAACGCGCCCGTCGTCGACGCCGCCCACCGCAACGGCGTCCCGGTGCTGGGCAACGTCTTCCTGCCGCCCGTCGCGTACGGCGGTGACCTGCAGTGGACCCGCGACCTGGTGCAGCGCGACGCCCTGGGCCGGTTCCCGATCGCCGAGCAGCTGGTCCGGGTGGCGGTCGCGTACGGGTTCGACGGCTGGTTCGTGAACGCCGAGACCGACGGCGGGGACGCCGCCCTCGCCACCCGGATGCGGGAGTTCCTGCGCGCCCTGCGGGCGGCCGGAGCGCCGCACGGCCTCCGGATCACCTGGTACGACGCGATGAACAGCACCGGCCGGGTCGGCTGGCAGGGCGCGCTCAACCCGCTCAACCAGGAGTTCTTCGAGGACCGGGCGGGCCGGGTCGCCGACACCGTGTTCGTGGACTTCCGGTGGAGCGCGCGGAGCCTGGCCGACTCCGGGGTGCTGGCCGAGCGCCTCGGCCGCAGTCGCCACGAGCTGTGGGCGGCGGTGGACACGGAGTCCCGAGGCTGGGATTCCGCGGTCGACTGGGAGGCGATCGTCCCGCGCGGGCGCGACCACGTCGTCAGCTACGGCTTCTACCGGCCCGAGTGGACCCGCAACCACCTCGCCGACCGCTCCCCCGGCGCCTTCCACCGCGCCGATGACCGGTTCTGGACGGGCGAGTCCCTGGATCCGGCCCGTCCCGCCCCCGCCCCCGCACCCGCTCCCGGGGGCGGAGGCGGGGACGGCGGCTGGCGGGCGCCGGCCACCGTCGTCGCGGACCGGTCCACGGTGGCGGCGCTCCCCTTCGCCTGCTCGTTCAACACCGGGCACGGCGAGCGCTGGTACGAGCGGGGCGAGGCCGTCTCCGACACCCCGTGGAGCCATCTCGGCCTCCAGGACCGGCTGCCGGGCCGCCGCTGGGTGGTGGACACCGCCGGCCAGCGCCCCTCGGTGACCCTGGACTTCGCCCGGGCCTGGCGGGGCGGCTCCAGCCTCCTCGTGGCGGGCCGGCTCACCGCGCCCGCGGCGGTCGGACTGCACGCCACCAGGCTGGCGCTGCCGCGGGCCGGCGTCCTGGAGCTGGTGCACGCCGCCGACCCGGGTTCCGCGCCGGCCACGGTCGAGGTCGGGGTGGCGGTGCGCGAGCCGGCCGCCGCGGGCGAGCCGGTCCCCTACACGTGGTTCGCGGCGGGCACGGCGGCCCCGGGTGCGGGCTGGCGTACGGCGCGGGTCGGGCTGTCGTCCCTGGCGGGCCGGACCGCGTACGGGCTCGCCGTACGGATCACGGCGCAGGCGAACGGAGCGGTGTCCTGGCGGGTCGGCGCCCTGTCGGTGCGCGACGGCACCGCCCGGCCGCGGCCGGCCGCCCCGCACGCGCCGACCGTGGACGCCGCGACCCACCAGAACGGCGCGGCCGCGGTGCGGCTGTCCTGGCGGCGCGCACCCGGCCCGGTCCGCCACTACGAGCTGCACCGCCTGCTCCCGGACGGCAGCCGCCGCTACCTCGGCGGCACCTGCGGCACCGCCCTGTACCTGCCGGCCGTCGTCCGGGCGGGCCGGGAGCGGGCGGCGGTGTTCGAGGTGCGGGCCGTCGACGAGCTGTACGCCGCCTCCGCTCCGGCCCGCACCACCCTCGCCTGGGCCCGCTGACGCCGACGCACCCGGCGGGACGGCTCCGGGTCGGCCGTGGCCCCGTGCCCTCAGCCGTTGCCCTCAGCCGTTGCCCTCGGCCCCGTTGTGCGGGGCGCTGCGCGGCACGGCGACGGTCACCCGCAGCCCGTGGGGTTCGTTCTTCGCGTACGACAGGGACCCGCCGCCCGCGGCGAGCAGGGCCCGGGAGATGGACAGGCCGAGCCCGGAGCCCTTGACGTTCTGGTGGCGGCCGCTGCGCCAGAACCGGTCGCCGACCCGGAGCAGCTCGTCCTCGGTCAGGCCGGGGCCGCGGTCGGCGACGACGACCTGCACGGACGGGCCGGCCGGGGAGACGGACACCGTCACCTCCTGCCCGGCCGGCGTGAACTTCAGGGCGTTGTCGATGACCGCGTCGAGGGCGCTGGACAGCGCGATGGGGTCGGCCCAGCCGGTGACCGCGCTCCGGCCCGTCTCGGTGAGCCGTACGCCCTTCTCCTCGGCGTACGGCCGCCAGGAGGCGACCCGCTCGGCGGCCAGGGCGCCGATGTCGGTGAGGCTGAGCTCCGCGGAGGCGTGCTCGGCCAGCGCCAGGTCCAGCAGGTCGTCCAGGACCTGGGCCAGGCGCTTGCCCTCGGCGCGCACGGAGGCGATCTCCTCGTTCCCCTCAGGCAGCTCGAGGGCGAGCAGCTCGATCCGCAGGAGCAGTGCGGCGAGCGGGTTGCGCAGCTGGTGGGAGGCGTCGGCGACGAACGCCCGCTGCTGCTCCAGGACCTCTTCCACGTTGTCGGCCATCTCGTTGAACGAGCGGGCCAGGCGTCTGAGTTCCGGAGGCCCGCTCGCGGCCGCGACCCGGGAGTTCATCCGGCCCGTGGCGATGCCGTGGGCGGCCGCGTCGAGCGTCCGGACGGGCTTGAGGACCCAGCGGGTCAGCTGCAGGGCGGCCCCGAAGGCGAGCAGCATCGCGGCGGCCAGACCGGCGATGATCAGCAGCCAGCCGCGCAGGATCCGGGCCCGCATCTGGTCGGTGGGCGATTCGGTGACCACGACGGCGACGACGTCGCCGTCCAGCACGACCGGGGAGGCGACCAGCAGCTTTCCGTGGGTCTGCCAGGGCCACACCTGGGCCGGGTCGTGGCTGCGTCGGCCGGCGAGGGCCTCGTCGAAGGCCCGACGGCCCTCGCCCTGCTCGGGGAGCTGCCACCAGCCGGGGGCCCTGACCAGGGCGTTGAGATCGCGGTGGAAGATGCCCACCCGGATGCCGTACAGCTCCTGGTAGCGGGCCAGTTCGAGTTGGAGCGTATCCCGGCGTTCGGTGGCGCCGCTGCTGCCGGAGCTCTCCGCGTCGATGAAGAACTGGGCGAGGGCGGCGAAGCGGGCGCTGTCGTCGATCCGGTCCACGACCACCTTCTGCTGCTGGCCGGCGGCCAGGCTGACGGCGAGCGGGAGGCCGAGGGCGAGCAGCACGCCCGCCATGAGGACGACGAGCAGCGGGAGAAGGCGGGCGCGCACGGCGGGCCTCCGCTAGGGCGCGGCCGGCGGGACGAGCCGGTAGCCCACCCCGCGGACGGTCTCGATCAGGGCGGGCATGCGCAGCTTGGACCGCAGCGAGGCCACGTGCACCTCCAGGGTCCGCCCGGTCCCCTCCCAGCTGGTGCGCCACACCTCGCTGATGATCTGCTCGCGGCGGAAGACGACTCCCGGGCGCTGCGCGAGCAGGGCCAGCAGGTCGAATTCCTTGCGGGTGAGCGGCACGTCGGAGCCGTCGACGCTGACCCGGCGGGTGGGCAGCTCGATGCTGACGGGCCCGACCCGGACCACGGCGGGCGTGCCCGAGACGGCGGCCGCCGTGTCCTCGGCGGCGCCGCTGCGCCGGGCGACGGCGTGGATCCGGGCGAGGAGCTCGCCCGTGTCGTACGGCTTGACCACGTAGTCGTCAGCGCCCATGTTGAGACCGTGGATGCGGGAACGCACGTCCGAGCGGGCCGTCACCATGATCACGGGGATCGTGGTGCGCTTACGGATCTTGCCGCAGACCTCGTAGCCGTCCTGATCGGGAAGGCCCAGGTCGAGGAGGATCACCCCGTAGGGAGAGGCCTGGGGCTGGGCCCCGGCGGGCAGCAGGGCCTGCAGGGCCTCCTCGCCGTTGCGGGCGTGGGTCACCTGGAAGCCGTGTCGGGCGAGGATCGCGGACAGGGCGGCGGCGACGTGGTCATCGTCCTCGACGAGCAGCAGTCTCATTGCGTCCCCCTTCCTGCGTTCCTGTTTCCTGTTGTGCCGAGCGCGGCCCGTGGTCAAAGGGCCAGAGAGCATCCACGCCGATACGGGGCCCCACGTCAAGGGGGTTCCGGTCCGGCGCGGTTTCCGTTATGTACCCGGTACGAGCCTTCCGACGCGAGTTGCCGTGGCGCGTACGGAGCGTATCGATCCGAGGCCGTTTCGTTATCCTCAATTCTCCCTCAGATGTGATGACGGTGTGCACGCGGCCTCACTACTGTCCTGCCAACCGAGGAGGACGGAGCAAGAAGCCGATGAGCGGAGTATCAGTGACCAAGGACGCGAAGGATGCGGCCGGAGCCGCCGACGACCTGGTCGTACTGAGCAACGTCAACAAGCACTTCGGCGCGCTGCACGTGCTTCAGGACATCGATCTGAGCATTGTCCGCGGCGAGGTCGTCGTGGTGATCGGTCCCTCGGGATCGGGCAAGTCCACGCTGTGCAGGACCATCAACCGCCTGGAGACGATCGACTCCGGAACGATCACGATCGACGGCAAGGAACTGCCCTCGGAGGGGCGGGAACTGGCACGGCTGCGCGCCGACGTCGGCATGGTCTTCCAGTCCTTCAATCTCTTCGCGCACAAGACGGTCCTGCAGAACGTGATGCTGGGCCAGATGAAGGTCCGCAAGACGGACCAGGCGAGCGCCGAGAAGAAGGCGCGGGCGCTGCTGGACCGGGTGGGCGTCGGAACACAGGCCGACAAGTACCCGGCGCAGCTCTCCGGAGGCCAGCAGCAGCGCGTGGCGATCGCCCGGGCGCTGGCCATGGATCCGAAGGTGATCCTCTTCGACGAGCCGACCTCGGCCCTCGACCCGGAGATGATCAACGAGGTGCTGGAGGTCATGCAGCAGCTCGCCGCCGAGGGCATGACGATGGTCGTCGTCACGCACGAAATGGGCTTCGCGCGCTCCGCGGCCAACCGGGTCGTCTTCATGGCCGACGGCAAGATCGTCGAAGAGGCCGAGCCCGAGCAGTTCTTCAGCAACCCGCGCAGTGACCGCGCCAAGGACTTCCTTTCGAAGATCCTGCACCACTGACGGTTCCGTCTGGTAGTGATCCCCTGGCGGCCCGGCGCTCGTGTCGCGCTCGTCGTCCAACAACGTCTCATCCGAGGGAAGTTCACCATGAAGGTTTTCAAGGCCGGCGCGGCCGCAGCCGTGGCCGTCGTCCTCTCCCTGACCGCGACCGCGTGTGGCGGCGGCGCTGACAAGGCCAGCGACGGCGGCGCCACCGGGGGCGACAAGAACAAGATCGTCATCGGCATCAAGTTCGACCAGCCGGGCCTGGGCCTGAAGACCCCGGACGGCAAGTTCACGGGCTTCGACGTCGACGTGGCGACCTACGTCGCCAAGGAGCTCGGCTACCAGCCCGACCAGATCGAGTTCAAGCAGGCCGTCAGCGCCGAGCGCGAGAACCTGATCTCGAACGGCGACGTCAAGCTCGTGGTCGCCACCTACACGATCAACGACAAGCGCAAGGCGAAGGTCGACTTCGCCGGCCCGTACTTCCTGGCCCACCAGGACCTGCTGGTCCGCGCCGACGACAACTCGATCACCAAGGCCGAGGACCTCAACAAGAAGAAGCTCTGCTCGGTCACCGGTTCGACGTCGGCGCAGAACGTCAAGACCAAGCTGGCTCCCGAGGCCGACCTGCAGCAGCTGGGCGGCTACTCCGAGTGCCTCACCGGCCTGGAGAACGGTTCCGTCGACGCCCTGACCACGGACAACTCGATCCTCGCCGGCTTCGCCGCGCAGGAGAAGAACAAGGGCAAGTTCAAGCTGGTCGGCCTGAAGATGAGCGACGAGCCCTACGGCATCGGCCTGAAGAAGGGCGACAAGGACCTCCAGACCAAGGTCAACGCGGCGCTCAAGAAGATGGTCGAGGACGGCTCCTGGCAGAAGGCCGTGGACGCGAACCTCGGCCCCGCCGGCTACAAGGCCGAGCCGGCCCCGCAGATCACCGAAGGCAGCTGATTCATCGGTGAGGTGGGGGGGGGGGGGGGGGGGGGGGGGGGGGGGGGGGGGGGGGGGGGAGGGGGGGGGGGGGGGGGGGGGGGGGGGGGGGGTGGGGTTTTTTTT
>NZ_JBVHVT010000120.1:0-20542 GCF_055564695.1 Streptomyces sp. NPDC029014 | reverse complement strand
CGGAACAGCGCCACCTCGACCGCGAACAGCGCCGGCTGCGTGAACTCCGTCCGGTCCAGCAGTTCCTTGTCCGACCCGAACAGCACGTCCTTCAAGGGCCGTTCGAGGAGCGGGTCGAGTCGCTCGCACACCGCGTCCAGCGCGGCGGCGAACACCGGGTGGGCGGCGTACAGTTCGCGGCCCGTGCCGAGGCGCTGGCTGCCCTGCCCGGTGAACAGGAAGGCCAGCTTCCCGGCGACCGGGCGGCCGCGGGTGACGCCGGGGGCGGACGCCTCCGGGCCGAGGGCGGCGAGGGACTCCAGCGCGCGGAGGAGTCCGGGCTCGTCGGCGGCCGTGAGGACCGCCCGGTGCTCGAAGTCGGTGCGTCCGCTCACGAGCGAGTGGGCGACGTCGGCGGCGGGCAGCCCGGGGTGGGCCGTCAGGTGCGCGTGCAGCTTCTGGGCCTGGGCGCGCAGGGCGGTCGGCGACTTGGCCGAGAGGTTCCACAGCGGCGGTACGGGGGCTGCCGGGACCGTGGGGGCGGCGGACGGCTCCGCCGGCTCCGCGGTCTCCGGGGCCGGGGCCTGCTCGATGACGGTGTGCGCGTTGGTGCCGCTGATGCCGAACGAGGAGACGCCGGCGCGCCGCGGGGCGCCGGTCTCGGGCCACGGCACGGACTCGGTGAGGAGCCGGACGGCGCCCTCCGTCCAGTCCACGTTCGGGGTGGGCTCGTCGACGTGCAGGGTCTGCGGCAGCACGCCGTGGCGCATCGCCATGACCATCTTGATGATGCCCGCGACGCCGGCGGCGGCCTGCGTGTGTCCGATGTTCGACTTGATCGAGCCGAGGAGCAGCGGCCGGTCCTCGGGCCGGTCCTGGCCGTAGGTGGCGAGCAGCGCCTGGGCTTCGATCGGGTCGCCGAGCGTCGTGCCGGTGCCGTGGGCCTCGACGGCGTCGATCTGGGCGGGCGAGAGGCGGGCCCCGGCGAGCGCGTCGCGGATGACGCGCTGCTGGGAGGGGCCGTTGGGGGCGGTCAGGCCGCTGCTGGCGCCGTCCTGGTTGACGGCGGTGCCGCGGACGACGGCGAGCACGGGGTGCCCGTTGCGGCGGGCGTCCGAGAGCCGTTCCAGGACGAGCATGCCGGCGCCCTCGCCCCAGCCGGTGCCGTCGGCGGCGGCGGCGAAGGACTTGCAGCGGCCGTCGCCGGCCAGCCCGCGGTGGCGGCTGAACTCGGTGAAGGTGCCGGGCGTCGACATGACGGTGACACCGCCGGCCAGGGCGAGGGTGCACTCGCCGCTGCGCAGGGCCCGGGCGGCGAGGTGGACGGCGACGAGGGAGGACGAGCACGCCGTGTCGACGGTGACGGCGGGGCCTTCGAGGCCGAGGGTGTAGGCGATGCGGCCGGAGGCGATGCTGCCGGAGCTGCCGTTGCCGAGGAAGCCCTCGATCTCCTCCGGGACGCTGAACAGGCGGGCGGCGTAGTCGTGGTACATCAGGCCCGCGAAGACGCCGGTGCGGCTGCCGCGCAGCGAGGCGGGGTCGATGCCGGCCCGTTCGAAGGCCTCCCACGAGGTTTCCAGCAGGAGCCGCTGCTGCGGGTCCATGGCCAGGGCCTCGCGCGGGGAGATCCCGAAGAAGCCGGGGTCGAAGTGGTGGGCTTCGTGCAGGAAGCCACCGACCTGCTCGTACGCCTCGACGCCGCTGTCCGGGTCGGGGTCGAAGAGGACCTCGGCGGGCCAGCCGCGGTCGGCGGGGTACGCGGTGACGGCGTCCCCGCCGCGGGCCACGAGCTCCCACAGGGCCTCGGGGGTGTCGACTCCCCCGGGGTAGCGGCAGCTCATCGCCACGATCGCGATCGGTTCCTGCTCGCGCTCCTCCACCTCGCGGAGCTTGCGGCGCGCCTCGCGGAGATCGGCCGTTGCCCGCTTGAGGTAATCGAGGTACTTCTCCTCGTTCACCATGTCTTACGCCATCCCCGTGCTCGAAGTGGTCAGGGTCGTCAAGGTCGTCGGAGGGGTCATCGTCGTCCCGTTCCGGTGGTGGTGGTCAGGACAGGCCGAGTTCGTCGTCGAGGAGGTCGAAGAGCTCGTCGGCCGTGGCGGCCTGGATGTCCCGCTCTTCGGCGGCGCTGTCCGGTGCACTGTGCGTGTCATTCCACTTCGCCAGGAGGTCTCGCAGCCGGGCGGTGATGCCCGCGCGGTCGGCGTCGTCGGGGGCGACCGCCGAGAGGAGGGATTCGAGCTTGTCGAGTTCCGAGTGGACGGAGGGGCGGCCGGGGCCGTCCTGACCGGTCCGCTCCCCGATGTACGCGGCGAGCGCCGACGGTGACGGGTAGTCGAAGATCAGCGTGACGGGCAGCCGCAGCCCGGAGGCGGCGGTGAGCCGGTTGCGGAGGTCGACCGCCGTCAGCGAGTCGAAGCCCAGGTCGAGGAAGCCGCGGGCGGCGTCGACGTCGTCGGCCGTGCCGTGGCCGAGGACCGCGGCGACCTGGCCGCGGACCAGCTCGTCCAGCGCCTGCTGCCGTTCCGCTGCCGGCAGGCCCGCCAGCCGCGCCGTGAGGGAGTCCGCCGCCGGTTCGGCGGCGGTCCGGGAGACGGCCCGGGTCGCGGGGGCGGCGGCCCGGCGTGCCGGGGTGCGGACGAGTCCGCGCAGCAGCGGCGGCAGGGTGCCGTCGGCGGCCTGGGCGCGCAGGACGGCCGGTTCGACGCGCATCGGGACGAGGACGGCGTCGTCCAGGGTGCGGGTGGTGTCGAAGAGGGCCAGGCCCTCCTCGGGGGTGAGCCCGGTGACACCGGCGCGCGCCATCCGCGTCAGGTCGGCCTCGTCGAGGGCGCCGGCCATGCCGTCCGCGGTGGCCCACAGGCCCCAGGCGAGGGAGCTCGCGGCCAGGCCGCGGGCGGCCCGGTGCTGGGCGAGGGCGTCCAGGAAGGCGTTGGCGGCGGCGTAGTTGCCCTGGCCGGGGGCGCCGAAGGAGCCGGCGACCGAGGAGAACAGCACGAACGCGGAGAGCTGGTGGCCCTCGGTCAGCTCGTGCAGGTTCCAGGCCGCGTCGACCTTGGGCCGCAGGACCGTGTCGAGGCGTTGCGGGGTGAGGGAGTCGATGATGCCGTCGTCGAGGACGCCGGCCGTGTGGACGACCGCGGTCAGCGGCCGGTCGGCCGGTACGGCGGCCAGGACGGCCGCCAGGGCGTCCCGGTCGGCGGTGTCGCACGCGGCCCAGGTGACCTCGGCGCCGAGGCCGGCCAGGTCGCGGGTCAGGTCCGCCGCGCCGGGTGCCGCGTCTCCGCGGCGGCTGAGCAGCAGCAGGTTCCGTACGCCGTGGGAGCCGGCGAGGTGGCGGGCGAAGAGCCTGCCGAGGGTGCCGGTGGCGCCGGTGAGGAGGACGGTGCCGGCGGTGTCGAGCTCGGGCAGGGCCGGGCGGGTCGGGTCCTGGCCGGCGTCGGTGCGGGCCGTGCGGCGCAGGCGGAAGGCGTACGCCTCGCCCGCCCGCAGCGCGAACTGCGGTTCGTCGCCGGCGAGGGCGGCGGCCAGGGCGCCGAGGGAGGCGTCGGATCCGTCGGTGTCGGCGAGGACGAACCGGCCGGGGTTCTCCGACTGCGCCGACCGCACCAGGCCCCACACCGGAGCGTGGGCCAGGTCGGTGACGTGGTCGCCCGGTACGGCGGCCACGGTGCCGCGGGTGAGCAGGACCAGCCTGGAGGCGTCGAGCCGCTCCTCGGCCAGCCACTCCTGGACGAGGGCGAGGGCGTGGTGCGCGGCGGTCCGGGCGGCGGTGGCCCGGCCGTCGGCGGTGGCGGTGCCGGACAGGGGGACGATCACCACGGCCGGTGCGGGGGCGCCGGCGGCGAGCTGCTCGCGCAGTGCGGCGAGGTGCGGGTGGACGTCGAGCGGTTCACCGGCGATGCGGAAGTCCGCCCGGTCCGCGTCCAGGACGGCCCAGCGCTCGCCGGCCGGGACCGGGCCGGCGGTGAGCGGCAGCCTGGTCCATTCCACGCCGAACAGGGACTCGTGGTGGGCGGTCCGGTCGGCGCCGAGGCCGTCCGCGGAGACGGGGCGCAGGATCAGCGAGTCGACCGAGGCCACCGGGGCTCCGGTGGTGTCGGCGACGTCCAGGGCCAGTCCGCCGGACGCGCCGGCGGTGATCCGGACCCGCAGGCCGGCCGCGCCGGCCGCGTACAGCCGTACGCCGGTCCAGGCGAACGGCAGCCGGGCGCCTTCGGCGGGCTCGCCGTCGGTGCTGCCGGGGACGCCGAGGCCGATGGCCTGGAGGGCGGCGTCGAGGAGCGCCGGGTGCACGCCGTAGCCGGCGGCGTCGCTCCCGTACGCCTCGTCGAGCGCGACCTCGGCGAACAGTTCGCCGTCGCGCCGCCAGGCGGCGCGCAGGCCCTGGAACACCGGCCCGTAGCCGAGGCCGGCGGCGGCCGCGGCCGGGTAGAAGCCGTCGGTGGGGACCGGTTCGGCGCCGGCCGGCGGCCACGCGGCCAGGTCGGCGGTGCGCTGCGGGCCGGCGGGGGCGAGCACGCCGGTGGCGTGCCGGGTCCACGGCTCGTCCGCCGGGGCGTCCGCCGGCCGCGCGTGCAGGGCCAGGGTGCGGCGGCCCGTGTCGTCGGCGGCGTCGACGGCCAGCTGGAGCTGGACGGCGCCCTGGTCGGCGAGGGTGAGCGGGGCCTCGATGGCCAGCTCGTCGACGGTCTCGCAGCCGACCTCGGCACCGGCGCGCAGGGCCAGTTCGACGAAGGCGGTGCCGGGCAGCAGGACGGTGTCCATGACCGTGTGGTCGGCCAGCCAGGGGTGGGTGGTCAGGGCCAGGCGTCCGGTGAGGAGCAGGCCGTCGGAGGCGGGCAGCGGGACGGTGGCGCCGAGCAGCGGGTGGTCAGGCGTGTCGAGGCCGGCGGCCAGCACGTCCTCGACGGAGACGCCCACGTCGAGCCAGTAGCGCTTGCGCTGGAAGGGGTACGTCGGCAGGTCGACGGGCCGGGCGCCGGTGCCGGCGAAGTACGCCGTCCAGTCGACGGCCACGCCGTGGACGTGGACCCGGGCGAGGGCCGCGGCGAGGGCCTCGGACTCGGGGCGGTCCTTGCGTAGCACGGGCACGCAGGGGGCGGGCTCGGCGGTGTCGGCCAGGCAGTCCTGGGCGAGCGCGGACAGGATGCCGTCGGGGCCGAGTTCGACGTACGCGGTCACGCCCGCGGCGTCCAGGGCGCGGATGCCGTCGAGGAAGCGAACGGCTTCGCGGACGTGCCGGACCCAGAAGTCGGCGGAGGCCATCTCGTCGGTGACGAGGGCGCCGGTGAGGAGGGAGACGACGGGGATGCGCGGGGTCGCGTAGGCCAGGCCCTCGGCGACCTTGCGGAAGTCGGCGAGCATGCCGTCCATGTGCGGCGAGTGGAAGGCGTGGCTGACGGTGAGGCGCTTGGTCCTGCGGCCCTGCGCCTCGAAGTGCGCGGCGACGGCGGCGGCCGCGTCCTCGTCGCCGGCGACGACCACCGACTGCGGGCCGTTGACCGCGGCGATGCTCACCCGGTCGGTGCCGGTCAGCAGCGGCAGGATCTCGTCCTCGGCCGCCTGGAGGGCGATCATCGCGCCGCCGGCCGGGAGGGCCTGCATCAGCCGGCCGCGGGCGCAGACCAGTTCGGCGGCGTCCTGGAGGGAGAGGACCCCCGCGACGTGCGCGGCGGTGAGCTCGCCGATGGAGTGGCCGGCGAGGACGTCGGGCCGCAGGCCCCAGCCGTCCAGCAGCCGGAACAGCGCCACCTCGACGGCGAACAGGGCGGGCTGGGTGTACCCCGTCCGGTCCAGCAGGGCGGCGTCGGACCCGAACAGCACGTGCTTCAGCGGGAGTTCGAGGTGCCGGTCGAGCTCGGCGCACACCTCGTCCAGGGCGTCGGCGAAGGCGGGGTGGGCGTCGTACAGCTCACGCCCCGCGCCGAGCCGCTGGCTGCCCTGTCCGGTGAACAGGAAGGCCACCTGGTTCTCGCGGGCTGTGCCCCGGACCAGTCCGGGGGTGTCCTCGCCGCGGGCCAGTGCGTCCAGGGCGCGGAGCAGCCCCTCGCGGTCCGTGGCGACGAGTGCGGCGCGCTGCTCCAGGGCGGAGCGGCCGGCGGCCAGGGACAGGGCGAGGTCGGCGGGGCGCAGGCCCGTGTCGCCGTGGACGCGGGTGTGGAGGCGGCGGGCCTGGGCGCGCAGGGCGTCCTCGCCGCGGGCGGACAGGACCACAGGCAGGAACGGCGCCCGCTCGGCCTGCGCGCCCGGCGCCGGCGCCGGCTCGACGGCCGGTTCCGGTTCGACGGTCGGCTGCGGTTCGGCGGCGGGCTGCGGGGCCTCCTCGATGATGGCGTGGGCGTTGGTGCCGCTGATGCCGAAGGAGGAGACGCCGGCGCGGCGTGGACGGCCCGTCTCCGGCCAGGCCACCTGCTCGGTGAGCAGGGACACCGCGCCCGCCGACCAGTCGACGTGTGGGGTCGGCTCGTCCACGTGCAGGGTCTTCGGGACCACGCCGTGGCGCATCGCCATGACCATCTTGATGACGCCGGCGACACCGGCCGCGGCCTGGGTGTGGCCCAGGTTGGACTTCACCGAGCCGAGGAGCAGCGGCCGGTCGTCGCTGTGCTCGCGGCCGTACGTGGCGAGGAGGGCCTGGGCCTCGATCGGGTCGCCGAGGGTGGTGCCCGTGCCGTGCGCCTCGACCACGTCGACCTCGGCGGCCGACAGTCGGGCGCTGGCGAGGGCCTGCCGGATGACCCGCTGCTGGGACGGGCCGTTGGGGGCGGTGAGGCCGTTGGAGGCGCCGTCCTGGTTGACGGCGGAGCCGCGGAGCACGGCCAGCACCTGGTGGCCGTTGCGGCGGGCGTCGGAGAGCCGCTCCAGCAGGAGCATGCCCGCGCCCTCGCCCCAGCCGGTGCCGTCGGCGGCAGCGGCGAAGGACTTGCAGCGGCCGTCGGCGGCGAGGCCGCGCTGGCGGCTGAACTCGATGAAGGTGCCCGGCGTGAACATCACGGTGACGCCGCCGGCCAGGGCCAGCGAGCACTCGCCGCCCCGCAGGGCCTGCGCGGCGAGGTGCAGGGCCACCAGCGAGGAGGAGCAGGCGGTGTCGACGGTGACGGCCGGGCCCTCCAGGCCGAAGGTGTAGGCGACGCGGCCGGAGACGATGCTGCTGGAGCTGCCGGTGCCGAGGTAGCCCTCGACGCCGTCGGGCACGGCGTGCAGGCGGGCGCCGTAGTCGTGGTACATGACGCCGGCGAAGACGCCCGTACGGGTGCCGCGCACCGATGACGGGGCGATGCCGGCCCGTTCGAAGACCTCCCAGGCGGTCTCCAGCAGCAGGCGCTGCTGCGGGTCCATGGCGAGGGCCTCGCGCGGGGAGATCCCGAAGAACGCGGCGTCGAACTCGGCGGCGTCGTGCAGGAAGCCGCCCTCGCGGGCGTACGAGGTGCCCGGGTGCTCGGGGTCGGGGTGGTAGAGGGCCTCGGTGTCCCAGCCGCGGTTCTCGGGGAGGCGGGTGATGCCGTCCTCGCCGGCGGCCAGCAGCGCCCACAGGTCCTCGGGGGTGCGGACATCACCGGGGTAGCGGCAGCTCATCGCGACGATGGCGATGGGCTCGTCGTCGGCCGCGGCCACCGTGGCCGACGGGGCCGCGGACCCGGCGGCGGTGCCCGCGCCGGTGCCCGCACCCGTGCCGGTGTCCGTGTCGCCGATCAGCTCGGTGCGCAGGTGGCGGGCCAGGACGGTCGGGTCCGGGTAGTCGAAGACGAGGGTGGCGGGCAGGCGCAGGGCGGTGGCCGCGTTCAGCCGGTTGCGGAGCTCCACGGCGGTGAGCGAGTCGAAGCCCAGCTCCTTGAACGCCCGCCCCGACTCGACGGCGGCCGGGCCGGCGTGTCCGAGGACCGCGGCGACCTGCGTGCGCACGAGGTCCAGCAGGGCGCGGTCCTGTTCGGCGGCGGTCATCGCGGCCAGCCGGGCCCGCAGCTCCGGTTCGCCGCCGGCGGCGGCCGCGGCGTCCACGGAACGGCGCGCCACACCCCGGACGAGGCCGCGCAGCAGCGGGGCGACGGTGCCCGCGGCGGCCTGCGGGCGCAGGGCGTCGGTGTCGACGCGCATCAGGGCCACGGCCGCGTCGTCGAGGGAGACGGCGGTGTCGAACAGCTCCAGGCCGTCGGCGGCCGTCAGCGGGGGCAGTCCGGCCCGGCGCATCCGGTTGACGTCGGCGGCGTCCAGGGAGCCTGCCATGCCGTCGGCGACGGACCACAGGCCCCAGGCGAGCGCGGCGGCCGGAAGGCCCCTCGCCCGGCGGTGCTGGGCGAGGGAGTCGAGGAAGGAGTTGGCCGCGGCGTAGTTGCCCTGGCCGGGTCCGCCGAACAGGCCGGAGGTGGAGGAGAACAGGACGAAGGCGGAGAGGCCGAGGTCCCGGGTCAGCTCGTGCAGGTTCCATGCCGCGTCCACCTTGGGGCGCAGCACCGCCGACAGCCGGTCGGGGGTCAGCGAGGAGAGGATGCCGTCGTCGAGGACACCGGCGGTGTGGACGACCCCGGTGAGGGGGTGCTCGGCCGGGATGCCGGCGAGGAGGGCGGCGAGGGCGTCCCGGTCGGCGACGTCGCAGGCCGCCCAGGTGGCGGTGGCGCCCGACGCGGCGAGCTCGGCGACGAGTTCGGCGGCGCCGGGGGCGTCGGCGCCGCGGCGGCCGGCGAGCAGCAGGTGGCGTACCCCGTGGGCGGTCGCCAGGTGGCGGGCGACGAGCCCGCCCAGGGCGCCGGTGGCGCCGGTGATCAGGACCGTGCCGTCCGGGCCGAAGGCCGGGGTGCGGTCGGTGTCGCTGCCGTCCCCTTCCGCCGTTTCGACCCGGGCGAGGCGCGGGACGAGGACGGTGCCGGAGCGCAGGGCGAACCGCTCCTCGTCGGAGCCGAGCGCGGCCCGCAGGGCGTCCGCGCCACCGGTCTCCGCGTCGACGTCGGCATCGACGTCGACGAGGGCGATCCGGCCCGGGTTCTCGGTCTGCGCCGAGCGCAGCAGGCCCCAGACGGTGGCGGCGGCGAGGTCGGTCACGTCCTCGTCGGGTGCCGCGGCGACCGCGCCACGGGTGACGCACACCAGCCGGGCGGCGGCGAACCGCTCGTCGGCCAGCCACGCCTGGGCGAGGGCCAGGGCGTCGTGGGACGCCGCGTGCACGGCCCCGGCGGTGAGGGGGGCCGGGGTCGGCGCGAGGACGTGGACGACCTCGTCGGGTACGGGTGCTCCCGCGTCGACCGCGGCGGCCAGGGCGGCCAGGTCGGCGTGGTGCTCGGCGTCCGCGGGGCGCAGTCCGTCGGCCCGGGCGTCGCCGAGGACGGCGTACCGGGCCGTGAGGGCCCGGTCCGGGGCGGCGGGGCCCGCGAGTTCGGTCCACTGCTGGCGGAACACGGAGTCGTGGTAGGTGGCGCGGGCGGCGCGCAGCTGGTCGGCGGTGACCGGGCGCAGGCCGAGCGACTCGACGAGCGCGACCGGGGCGCCGGAGGCGTCGGCGATCTCCAGGCGGACGCCCTCGGCGCCGGCCGGGGTGAGGCGGACGCGCAGGGCGGCGGCCCCGCCCGCGTACAGCGAGACGCCGCTCCAGGCGAAGGGCAGCCGGCCCCGGCCGTCGTCGGTGCCGATGCCGTCGAGGCCGATCGCGTGGAGGGCCGCGTCGAGCAGCGCGGGGTGCAGGCCGAAGCGGCCGGCCTGGTCCTCGGTGCCCTCGGGCAGGCGGACCTCGGCGTACACGGCGCCGTCGAGCTGCCAGGCGGTGCGCAGGCCGCGGAAGACGGGGCCGTAGGCGAAGCCGATGGTGTCGAGGGCCTCGTAGCGGCCGTCGAGCGGTAGCTCGGTGGCGCCGGCCGGGGGCCAGGAGGTCAGGTCGAAGGATGCGGCCGGGCGGGCGGCCTCGGCGAGGACACCGGCGGCGTGCCGCGTCCAGGGCTCCTCCGCGGCGAGGCCCTCGGCCCGGGAGTGCAGGGCGAACGGCCGGCGGCCGGCGCCGTCGGCGGCGCCCACCCGGACGCGCAGCTGGACGCCGCCGCGCTCGGGCAGCACCAGGGGCGCTTCGAGGGTGAGTTCCTCGAGGTGGTCGCAGCCGAGCTGGTCGCCCGCGCGGGTGGCGAGCTCCACGAAGGCGGTGCCGGGCAGCAGGACGCTGCCGAGGATGGCGTGGTCGGCCAGCCAGGGGTGGGTGGCGAGGGCGAGGCGCCCGGCGAACACCATGCCGTCGGACTCGGGCAGGGCGACGCCGGCGGTGAGCAGCGGGTGGCCGGTGTCGTCGAGGCCGATCGCCTCGACGTCGCCGAGGTAGAGGGCGGAGGAGATCGCGGGCCAGTAGCGCTGCCGCTGGAAGGGGTAGGTGGGCAGGTCGACGCGCAGGGCGCCGGTGGCGGTGGCGGCGAAGAAGGCCTGCCAGTCGACGCGGACGCCGTGGGCGTGGGCCCGGGCGAGGGCGGTCACGAGGGCCTCGGCCTCGTCGCGGCCCTTGCGCAGGACGGGCACGAAGACGGCGTCCTCGGTGACGCACTCCTGGGCGAGGGCGGACAGCACCCCGTCGGGGCCGAGCTCGACGAACGTGGTCACCCCGGCGGCTTCGAGGGCGCGGACGCCGTCGAGGAAACGGACCGCCTCGCGGACGTGTCGCACCCAGAACTCCGCCGACCCCATCTCGCCGGTGACGAGGGCCCCGGTCAGGTTCGACACGACCGGGATGCGCGGGGTCTCGTACGTGATCCCCTCGGCCACCCGGCGGAAGGCGTCGAGCATGCCGTCCATGTGCGGCGAGTGGAACGCGTGGCTGACGGTGAGCCGCTTGGTCTTGCGACCCTGTGCCTCGAAGTGCGCGGCGACGGCGGCCGCGGCGTCCTCGTCACCGGCGACGACGACCGACTGCGGGCCGTTGACCGCGGCGACGGACACCTGGTCGGCGTCGGTGAGCAGCGGCAGGACCTCGTCCTCCGAGGCCTGGACCGCGATCATCGCGCCGCCGGCGGGGAGGGCCTGCATCAGCCGGCCGCGGGCCGCGACCAGGGTGCACGCGTCGTCGAGGGAGAACACCCCCGCGACGTGGGCGGCGGCGATCTCGCCGATCGAGTGGCCGGACAGGAAGTCCGGCTTCACACCCCAGGACTCGACGAGCCGGAACAGGGCCACCTCGACCGCGAAGAGCGCCGGCTGGGTGTACTCCGTACGGTCCAGCAAGGCGGTGTCCGTCCCGAACAGGACGTCCTTCAGGGGCAGTTCGAGGTGGGCGTCCATGCGGGCGCAGGTGGCGTCGAGGGCGTCCGCGAACACCGGGTGGGCGTCGTACAGCTCACGGCCCGTGCCGGGGCGCTGGCTGCCCTGCCCGGTGAACAGGAAGGCGGTCCTGCCCGCGGTCGGCGTGCCCTCGACGAGGGCGGCGGCCGAGCCGCCCTCCGCCAGGGTCTGGAGCGCGGCGAGCAGCGCGGCCCGGTCCGCGGCCACCACGGCGGCCCGGTGCTCGAAGGCGGAGCGGCCGGCGGCCAGGGCGAAGCCGAGGTCGGCGGGGCGCAGTTCGGGGTGCCGGAGGGCGTAGGCGTGCAGGCCGCGGGCCTGGTCCCGCAGGGCGTCCCGGGTCCGGGCCGACAGGATCCACGGCAGGGGTGCGTCCGGGCGGGCGGCGGGCTCGGCCGGGGTCTCGCCCGCCGGCTCGGCTTCCGGGGCCTGCTCGACGATGGTGTGGGCGTTGGTGCCGCTGATGCCGAAGGAGGAGATGCCGGCCCGGCGCGGGCGTCCGGTCTCGGGCCATGCGGTGGCCTCGGTCAGCAGGGCGACGTCGCCCGCGGTCCAGTCGACATGCGGGGTGGGCTCGTCCACGTGCAGGGTCGGCGGGAGGACGCCGTGCTGCATGGCGAGGACCATCTTCATCACGCCGGCGACGCCGGCCGCGGCCTGGGTGTGGCCGAGGTTCGACTTGATGGAGCCGAGCAGGAGGGGCTGTCCTGCGGGGCGTTCCTGGCCGTAGGTTGCGAGCAGTGCCTGGGCCTCGATGGGGTCGCCGAGCCGCGTGCCGGTGCCGTGGGCCTCGACGGCGTCCACCTCGGTGGCGGACAGGCCGGCGCCGGCCAGGGCCTGCCGGATGACGCGCTGCTGGGAGGGGCCGTTCGGGGCGGTGAGGCCGTTGCTGGCGCCGTCCTGGTTGACGGCCGAGCCGCGGACCAGGGCGAGGACCGGGTGGCCGTTGCGGCGGGCGTCGGACAGCCGCTCGACGAGCAGGATGCCGAGGCCCTCGCCCCAGCCGGTGCCGTCGGCGGCGGCCGCGAAGGCCTTGATCCGGCCGTCGGCGGCCAGGCCGCGCTGGCGGCTGAAGTCGATGAACGAGGCGGGCGTGGACATGACGGTCACACCGCCGGCCAGGGCCATGGTGCACTCGCCGGCCCGCAGGGCCTGGATCGCCCAGTGCAGGGCGACCAGGGAGGAGGAGCAGGCGGTGTCGACGGTGACGGCCGGGCCCTCCAGGCCGAGGACGTAGCTGACGCGTCCGGAGACGACGCTCGCCGCGTTGCCGGTGCCGAGGAACCCCTCGGTGCCGTCCGGGGCGGCGAGGATGACGTCCAGGTAGTCCTGGCCGTTGGTGCCGGTGAACACGCCGATCCGCTCGCCGCGCACGGCGGCGGGGTCGATGCCGGCCCGTTCGAGGACCTCCCACGAGGTCTCCAGCAGCAGGCGCTGCTGCGGGTCCATGGCGAGGGCCTCGCGCGGGGAGATCCCGAAGAACGCGGGGTCGAACTCGGTGGCGTCGGCGAGGAAGC
Source organism: Streptomyces sp. NPDC029014 (assembly GCF_055564695.1). Lineage (NCBI taxonomy): Bacteria > Bacillati > Actinomycetota > Actinomycetes > Kitasatosporales > Streptomycetaceae > Streptomyces > Streptomyces sp. NPDC029014. The sequence continues at coordinate 7,805 of NZ_JBVHVT010000120.1, read as the reverse complement.
CGCCCTCGCGGACGTACGTGGTGTTCTCGGTCAGGGACTCCGGGTCGTACAGGCCCTCCAGGTCCCAGCCGCGGTCGGCGGGGAAGCCGGAGATCGCGTCGCGGCCGTTGACGAGGAGCTCCCACAGCTGCTCGGGGGTGTCCACGCCGCCGGGGAAGCGGCAGCTCATGGCGACGATGGCGATGGGGTCGTCGTCGGTGGCGGTGCCCGTGGCGGCGACGGGGCCGTGCGCCGCGGAGGTGGCGCCGTCGGCGGGGTGGGCGTCGCCGAGGAGCTCGCCCTGGAGGAAGGCGGCCAGGGCGAGGGAGTTGGGGTAGTCGAAGATCAGGGTGGCGGGCAGGCGCAGGCCGGTGCGGGCGGTGAGGAGGTTGCGGATCTCGACCGCGGTGAGGGAGTCGAAGCCGAGGTCGCGGAAGGCGATGGCGGGGTCGACGGAGGCCGGGCCCGGGTAGCCGAGGACGGCGGCGATCTGGGTGCGGACGAACTCCAGGGCGAGCGCGTCGCGTTCGCCGGCCGGGGCCCGGTCGAGCTGCCGGGCGAGGGAGTCGGCGGCCGGGTCGGCGGTGGCGCTGTCAGTGGCGCCGGCCGCGGTGAGGGCCCGGACGGCCTCGGGGAGGTCGGCGATCAGCGGGCAGGGGCGTACGGCGGTGAGGCCGGGCGCCAGCCGGTCCCAGTCGATGTCGGCGACGACGGACGCGGTCTCGTCGAGGGTGAGGGCCGTGTGCAGGGCCGACAGGGCGAGTTCGGGGGCGAGCGCCGGGAGTCCGGCGGCGCGCAGTCGGTCGGCGACGAGCTCGTCGGTGGCCATGCCGCCCTCGGCCCAGGCACCCCAGGACAGGACGGTGGCGGGCAGGCCGTCGGCGCGGCGCTGCTCGGCGAGGGCGTCCAGGGAGGCGTTGGCGGCGGCGTAGTTGGCCTGTCCGGCGGCGCCGAAGGCGGCGGCGACGGAGGAGAAGAGGACGAACGCGGAGAGGTCCAGGTCGCGGGTCAGCTCGTGCAGGACGCCGGCGGCGTGGGCCTTGGGGCGCAGGACGTCGGCCAGGCGGCGCGGGGTCTGCGCGTCGAGGACGCCGTCGTCGAGGACGCCGGCGGCGTGGACGACGGTGGTGAGCGGCAGGTCTGCCGGGATGCCGGCGAGCAGCTCGGCGACGGCGTCGCGGTCGGCGACGTCGCAGGCGGCAACGGTGACCCGGGCGCCCAGGTCGCGCAGTTCGGCGGCGAGTGCGGCCGCGCCGTCGGCCTCGGGGCCGCGCCGGCTGACGAGCAGCAGGTGCTCGGCGCCGTTGCGGACGAGCCAGCGGGCGACGTGGCCGCCGAGGGCGCCGGTGCCGCCGGTGACCAGGGCGGTGCCGGAGGTGGTCCACTCGCCGGCGGGGGCCTGCTCGTGGGTGGCGCGGACCAGTCGGCGGACGAAGACGCCGGTGGAGCGGACGGCGAGGTGGTCCTCTCCGCCGAGGCCGGCCAGGACGTCGGTGAGGCGGGCCGCGGACCGCTCGTCGGGGGTCGGGGGCAGGTCGACGAGGCCGCCCCAGCGGGCGGGGAGTTCGAGGGCGGCGGTGCGGCCGAAGCCCCAGACGGCGGCCTGGGCGGGTCCGGTGAGCCGGTCGGAGCGGCCGGTGGCCACCGCCCCCTGGGTGGCGGCCCACAGCGGGGCGTCCACGTCGGCGTCGCCGAGGGCCTGGACGAGGGCGAGGGTGGCGGCGAGGCCGGCGGTCAGGGCCGGGTCCTCGGGGTGCGGCTGCTCGTCGAGGGCGAGCAGGGAGAGCACTCCGGCGGGCGTGTCCGTCCCGGCGAGGGTCTCGGCGATCCGGTGGGCGAGGGCGGCCCGGTCGTCGGCGGTCGTGTCGACGGGCAGGGTGCTGACGGTGGTGCCGCGGGCGGTCAGGGCCCCGGCGGCGGCGACGGCCCAGGGGGCGTCCGTGTGGCCAGCGGGCACGGCGAGGAGCCAGTGGCCGGCCAGGGGCGCGGGCTCGACGCCGGTGAGCGGCTTCCAGGTGGTCCGGTAGCGCCAGCCGCCGACGGTGCCGCGGTCGCGGTGGCGGCGGTGCCAGGCGGAGAGCGCGGGCAGCACGCTGCTGAGCGGCTCGTCGCCGGCGACTCCGAGGGTGTCGGCGAGCGCGGCCAGGTCCTCGCTGTCGACGACCTCCCAGAACCGGGCGTCGGTGGCGCCGAGCGCGTGGCCGTCGGCGGGCTCGGCGAAGTCCGTGAACGGGTCCCGGGGCCAGTACGGCTCGCGCTGGAAGGCGTACGTCGGCAGCTCGACGCGGCGGGTGCCGCTGCCGGCGAAGCGGGCGGCCCAGTCCGGGGAGAGCCCGCGGACGTGGGCGCCGGCCACGGCGGCGGTCAGCGACCGGGCCTCGGGGCGGTCGGCGCGCAGTGCGGGCAGGAAGGCGGCGGCGCGGGGGCCGGTGGCGGTCTGGCAGTCCTGGCCGAGGGCGGAGAGGACGCCGCCGGGGCCGAGTTCGACGTAGGCGGTGACGCCGCGGCTCTCCAGCCAGCGGACGGCGTCGAGGAAGCGGACCGCCTCGCGGACGTGCCGGACCCAGAAGTCGGCCGTGGCCATGTCGCCGCCGGCGAGGGCGCCGGTCAGGCAGGACACGACGGGGATGCGCGGGGTCTCGTACGTGATCCCCTCGGCCACCTGCCGGAAGGCGTCGAGCATGCCGTCCATGTGCGGCGAGTGGAACGCGTGGCTGACGGTGAGCCGCTTGGTCTTGCGGCCCTGCGCCTCGAAGTGCGCGGCGACGGCGGCCGCCGCATCCCCGTCACCGGCGACGACCACCGACCGGGGGCCGTTGACCGCGGCGATGCCGACGCGGTCGGTGAGCAGCGGCAGGAGCTCGTCCTCCGCGGCCTCGACGGCGATCATGGCGCCGCCGGCCGGGAGGGCCTGCATCAGCCGGCCGCGGGCCGCGACCAGCGTGCACGCGTCGTCGAGGGAGAACACCCCCGCGACGTGGGCGGCGGCGATCTCGCCGATGGAGTGGCCGGCCAGGAAGTCCGGCTTCAGGCCCCACGACTCGACCAGCCGGAACAGTGCGACCTCGACGGCGAACAGCGCGGGCTGGGTGTGGCCGGTACGGTCGAGGAGTTCCGCGTCGGTCCCGAACAGCACGTCTTTCAGGGGCAGTTCGAGGAGCGGGTCGATGCGCTCGCAGACCGCGTCCAGAGCGGCGGCGAACACCGGCTGGGTGGCGTGCAGTTCGCGACCCATGCCGAGGCGCTGGCTGCCCTGGCCGGTGAACAGGAACGCCAGCTTGCCTTCGGTCGCGGCCCCTTCGACGACGTCGGCCGACGGGCGGCCCTCGGCGAGCGCCGCGAGGCCGGCCAGCAGTCCCTCGCGGTCCTCGGCGACGACCGCGGCGCGGCGGTCGAGGGCGGCCCGGGTGAGTGCCTGAGCGTGGGCGACGTCGTCGAGGCGGAGGCCGGGGCGATCGGTGAGGTGGGCGTGGAGGGCGGCCGCCTGGGCGCGCAGCGCGGCCTCCGTCTTGCCGGACAGGACGACCGGCACGACCGACGGCGCGGCGGTGGCCGTACCGTCGGCGGCCGGCTGGTCCGCGGCCGGCTGGTCCGCGGCGCTCTCGTCGCCGCTCTCCAGGATGACGTGGGCGTTGGTGCCGCTCATACCGAACGACGAGACGCCGATCCGGCGGGGCCCGTCCTGCCGCGGCCAGGCCCGTGCCTCGGTGAGCAGGGACACCTCGCCCGCCGACCAGTCGACGTGCGGGGTGGGCTCGGAGACGTGCAGCGTGCGCGGCAGCAGCCCGTGCCGCATGGCCATGACGCTCTTGATGACGCCGGCGACGCCGGCGGCGGCCTGGGCGTGGCCGATGTTGGTCTTGAGCGAGCCCAGCCAGAGCGGACGGCCGTCGGGCCGGTCCTGGCCGTACGTGGCGATGATCGCCTGGGCTTCGATGGGGTCGCCGAGGCCGGTACCCGTACCGTGCGCCTCGACGGCGTCGACCTGGTCGGGGGTGAGGCGGGCGTTGGACAGCGCCTGCAGGATGACGCGCTGCTGGGAGGGCCCGTTGGGGGCGGTCAGGCCGTTGGAGGCGCCGTCCTGGTTGACGGCGGTGCCGCGGATGACGGCGAGGACGTGGCGGCCCTTGCGGCGGGCGTCGGAGAGCCGCTCGACGAGGAGGACGCCGACGCCTTCGGCGAGGCTGAAGCCGTCGGCGTCCGGCGAGAACGCCTTGCAGCGGCCGTCGACGGCGAGGCCGCGCTGCTTGCTGTAGTCGATGAACGTGCCGGGCGCCGCCATCAGGGTGGCGCCGCCGGCGAGTGCGAGCGAGCACTCGCCGTTGCGCAGGGCCTGCACGGCCAGGTGCAGGGCGACGAGCGAGGAGGAACAGGCGGTGTCGACGGTGACGGCCGGGCCTTCGAGGCCGAAGGTGTACGACAGGCGGCCCGAGGCGACACTGGCCGCGTTGCCGGTGCCGAGGTAGCCCTCCACGTTCTCGGAGGAGCTCAGCAGCGCCGTCAGGTAGTCGTGGCTGCTGGTGCCCACGAACACGCCGACCTGCTTGCCGCGCATCGACGTCGGGTCGATGCCGGCGCGCTCGAAGGCCTCCCAGGAGGTCTCCAGCAGGAGCCGCTGCTGCGGGTCCATGGCGAGGGCCTCGCGCGGGGAGATCCCGAAGAGCGACGGGTCGAAGCGGGCGATGTCCCGGACGAAGCCGCCCTGGTCGGCGTAGCTGGTGCCGGGGTTCTCCGGATCCGGGTGGTAGACGGTGTCCATGTCCCAGCCGCGCTCGGCGGGGAAGCCGGTGATGGCGTCGACCTCGTCGACGACCAGCTGCCACAGCTGCTCGGGGGAGGCCGCGCCGCCGGGGTAGCGGCAGCCCATGCCGACGATGGCGATGGGGTCCTGGTTCTTCGCCTCGACGTCGCGGAGCCGTTGACGCGTCTGGTGCAGATCAGCTGTGACCAGCTTCAGGTAGTCCCGCAGCGTTTGTTCGTTCGCCATGTAACGCAACCACCCAATTTGCAGCAGACGGCATCGGAAAAGACTGAGAGCAGATCCGAGAATTGACATCGGATGACAAGTGCTCCGCATATCTGGCGAAGCGACTGCTCGGCGGCAGGCTATTTGCCGCTGAATCTCTCCGACAACCCCTAACTGCCCCCTACGCACCCCTGGGAGGCGGGGCGCGCAGGGGGCAGTTACCCCCGGTCGGATGAGATCCGATTACTCGGGGGGCTGGCCATCTTCACCAATAATCGGCAGGCCGTCAATAACGACCGAGGCCCTTGTTGATAAAGGCGAAGAGCTCTTCGTCGGTCGCGTCCTGGAGGTGCTCGACCCCGTCGAGGACCTCGTCCGTGTCGCCGGCCGCGCCCGCGGGCCCGGCAGCGGCCTCGGAGCCGTCCGCGGGGGCCGGGCCGGCCTGGACGCCGGCCGGGTCCCCGCTGTCGTTCCACTTGGCGAGCAGTGCCTGGAGGCGCATGGTCACCCGGGCCCGTACGACGTTGTCGGCGGTGCCCCGTTCGAGGACCCCCTCCAGCCGGTCGATCTCCTCCAGCAGCGGGGCCCCGCCGGCCACCGCGTCCGGCACGATCCCGGCCCGCAGGTAGGCGGCGACGGCGGCCGGGGTGGGGTGGTCGAAGACCAGGCTGGCCGGCAGTTTCAGGCCGCTGACCGCGCCGAGCCGGTTGCGCAGCTCGACGGAGGTGAGGGAGTCGAAGCCGAGCTCCTTGAAGGCGCGGCCGGCCTCGACGGCGGTCAGGTCGGCGTGGCCGAGGACGGCGGCGACGGCCGTGCGCACCAGGTCGAGCAGCAGGCGCTCCTGCTCGACCTCGGGCAGCCCGGCGAGCTGCCGGCTGAGCGGCACGCCCCCGGTCAGGTCCTCGGCGGTCTCCCGCTCCGCGCTCTCGATGACCCGGCGGGCCTCGGGGAGTTCGAGGAGCAGCGGCCGGGCCCGATCGGCGGTGAAGGCGAGCGTGAACCGCTTCCAGTCCATGTCGACCACGGTGAGGGTGGTCTCGTCGCGGTCCAGGGCGTGCCGGAGCGCCGCCAGGGTCCGCTCGGGCCGCATGGCGAGGATGCCGTGGCGGCGCATGCGGTCGCCCGCCGCGCTGTCGTCCCCGTCCGCGCTGTCCCAGGGGCCCCAGGCGAGGGAGGTGGCGGGCAGGCCGGCGGCCCGCCGGTACTCGGCGAAGGCGTCGAGGAAGGCGTTGCCGGGGGCCTGGTTGCCCTGGCCGGGGGCGCCGAAGGTGGCGGCGAAGGAGGAGAAGAGGACGAACGCGGACAGGTCGAGGCCGCGGGTCAGCTCGTGCAGGTGCCGGGTCGCGTCGACCTTGACCCGCAGGACGGCGGCCACCTGCTCGGGGGCGAGCGTTTCGATGACCCCGTCGTCGACGGTCGCGGCGGCGTGGAACACCGCGGTGAGCGGCCGGTCGGCGGGGACGGCCGCAAGGAGCGCGGCGAGGGCGTCGCGGTCGGCCACGTCGCAGGCGGCGATCGTCACCCGGGCGCCGAGCGCGGTGAGTTCCTCGCGCAGTGCGTCGGCGCCGGGCGCGTCGGGCCCGCGGCGGCTGGTGAGGACGAGGTGCTCGGCGCCGTTCTCGGCGAGCCAGCGGGCGACGTGCGCGCCGAGCGCGCCCGTACCGCCGGTGATCAGCGCCGTCCCGGTCGGACGCCAGTCGCGCACCTCGGGCGTGCCGTCGAGGCGGGCGCGGACGAGGCGGCGCACGAGGAGCCCGGAGGGCCTTACGGCGACCTGGTCCTCGGTGCCGTCGCCGGCCAGGACGGCGGCCAGCCGTTCGAGGGCGCGGTCGTCGACCTGCGGGGGCAGGTCGACCAGGCCGCCCCAGCGGCCGCCCTGCTCCATGGAGGCGACGCGTCCGAGACCCCACAGGAGGGCCTGGGCCGGGTCCTCGATCCGGTCGGACCGCCCGGCGGCGACGGCACCCCGGGTGAGGCACCACAGGGGCGCGGCGACGTCGGCGTCGCCGAGGGCCTGGGACAGCGCGAGCCCGGCGGCGAAGTGGTCCCCGTCGCCGAGGGCGAGGAGGGAGAGGACCCCGGCCGGGGCGGTGGTCGCCGCGTCGGTGGCCCCCTTGAGAGCGGCGGTCAGGGTCTCGCGGTCGGCTGCGTCCGGGGCCACGGTGACGGTACGGACCTCGGCGCCGCGGCCGGTGAGCGTGCGCAGGACCGCGGCGGCCGTGTCGGCGGCGGGGCCGGCCGGAGCCTCGGGCACGACGACCAGCCAGGCACCCGACAGGCGGGACTTCGCCGCGGCGTCGGCCTGGGCCTTCCACGTGACGCGGTAGCGCCATCCGTCGACCGTGGACTGCTCGCGGCTCCGGCGCCGCCACGAGGACAGTCCGGGCAGGACCGTGCCGAGCGACCGGACCGCGTCGGGGGTGTCGAAGGCGAGGGCCTCGGCCAGGGCCGTGACGTCCTCGCGCTCGACGGCGTCCCAGAACCGCGCGTCGGTGGCGCTCTCCGCCCGCAGGGCCTCGGGCTCGGCGGGGGCCGCCTCGGGCCAGTACCGCTGGGACTGGAAGGCGTAGGTGGGCAGGTCCACGCGGCGGGCTCCGGTGCCGGCGAAGACGGCATCCCAGTCCACTGCGGCGCCGTGGGCCCAGGCCTCGCCGAGCGAGAGCCAGAACCGCTCCGGGCCGCCTTCGGCCCGGCGCAGGGAGCCGAGGACGGCGGCCTCGCGGCCCGCGTCGTCGATGGTCTCCTGCAGGCCGACGGTCAGGACGGGGTGCGGGCTGGACTCGACGAACACCCCGAAGCCCTGGTCCAGGAGGGTACGGGTGGCGTTCTCCAGCTCGACGGTCTGCCGCAGGTTGCGGAA
>NZ_JBVHVT010000119.1:0-20702 GCF_055564695.1 Streptomyces sp. NPDC029014 | reverse complement strand
GCAACCGCTCGGGGTACGGGCCGTACCTACCGATCGGCAGGTATGGCTCGATGAACTTCCACTGGGCATTGGTAAGTTGCCTGCGAGTCACGACCACAGTCCTACCGGGTCCCACCCGCGAGGAGGACAGAACCCGGGAACTGATCACGACATCACACAGGCCCTAGTAGGGCTCGTGTGTTTGCGGCGCAGTATTCGCACGGTCCGGATTCAGCTCTCGTAGAGGGCGCGCATCGCGTCGTAGAACTCCTGGGGGCGGGCCGCCTCGCAGCCGACGCAGTGGTACCGGTGGAAGTCGGTGCGGGCGGGGTGGTCCTGTTGGGCGGAGCGGCCGACGCTGCGGAACTCGGGTTCCATCGGTCGCGAGCACAGCGGGCAGGGGTCTGCGTAGATCAGTTGCTTCAACATGCGGGGGACTGTGCACAGGTCGGTGGCTTACCGTCTCGGGCTGAGCAGACGGCCCGCCTGGCGGGCGCTGAGGTAAAGATCTGGTGATGGCCTCCCGCCCGGCGGGAAGCACCCCGGATCGCGCTTCTGTGCAGGTCAGAACCGGGGTTCCATGGGCCGATGATCAGCATGTCGCCAGTTCGCCCCGGGAACGGGGTGCGCTACCTGTTCCGTGGGCGTGATGGTCGGCGACGGCCACCGCTCCGCGGGCACGCCGCTGCTCGCCGCCCAGGACGAAGCCGGTGTCCCGCCCGGCGTGTGGAAGGGCCAGGGCCTGGCCGCGCTCGGCCTGACGGCCGGGGACGTGGTGAGCGAGCGGCAAGCCGAACTCCTCCTGGGGGAAGGCCGGCACCCCGACGCCGACCGGATCGAGCGCAGGCTCCTGGCGCAGGGCAAGAGCCCGGCGCAGGCCCGTCGGGCAACCGTGCTCGGCAGGCCCATCGAGCACAACCGCTCACCCAAGACCGACAAGGCCAAGGAGCGCACCCCCTGGCTCGCCTTCGACCTGACGTTCCGGCCCCCGCCGACAGCTCACCTCGCGTGGGCCCTGATGGACGACGAGCACCGCCAGGTGCTGGAGCTGTGCGACGACGTCGCCCGCGACAAGACGCTGGCGTGGATGGAGGAGTCGGTCGCGGAGATCCGCTCTAAGGCCGGCGGCAAGCAGCGCGCCCGAGTCAAGGACGGGCTGATCGTCGCGGTCTTCCGGCACTACGAGTCCAGGGCCACGGAATCGAGGCCGCTCCTTCACGCTCACGCGGTCGTGTCCGTCCGCGCCCGGCGGCCGCACGACGGGAAGTGGGGCAATCTGTCGGCGGACTCGCTGATGGCCCACATCGTCGCGGCCGACACCCTCTACACCCTGTACTTCATGGAGGAGGTGTCCGCCCGGCTCGGGTGGGCGTGGGAGCCGCGCGAGGTGACGCCCGGCCGCCGCCCGGTCATGGAGATCGCCGGGATCGACCGGCGGCTCATCGGCTGGCAGTCGACCCGCCGCCAGCAGATCGAGGACGCGCTGCCCGTCCTCACCGCCGAGTACGAGGAGCGGCAGGGGCACGCGCCGGGGGAGCGGGTCGCCTACGCGCTGGCCTGCCAGGCCGCCGACCAGACCCGCTCACCCAAGCGCAAGGAACTGCGCTCGCTCTCCCAGCTGCGCGCCGCCTGGCGGGACTCGGCGAGCCGGGCGTACGGAGCCGACGTCGTCGCCGGGCTGGCGGAGCGCGCCCGAGCAGCGGCCGCGGCGATATGGGCGCGGGTGCGCCCGGTCGTCGACATCGCGCTGGCGGCCGTCAACGTCGCCGCCGTGGTGTACGTGATGCGCGGCGGGTTCAAACGGCACCACCTCCTCGCCGAAGCCCGCCGTCACCTCTCCTACGTCTTGCGAGGCCGACCTCACCGGCCCGGCCTGGACGAGGAGATAGCCCAGGCGGCCATCGACAGCTACACCCGCCCCGCCAGCCGGCGGATGATGACCGCCGACCTGCGCGCTTTGTACCCGCACGACACCGAGGACCAGGCCGTGCTGCGCGCGCTGACCCGGAAGCGGTCCGCCGCCCCGTACGAGCGGGCCCGTCTCGCCGCCGGGGCGCTGACCGTCCGCGTCCACGCACTACGCCGCGCGGACCGCCTGAGCTCCCGGCCCCGGCCGCGCACCGTCGCGGTGCCGACCATTCCGAGCCCTCGTCCGAGCTTGCGCCCGGGGCGGAGGGCCGGCCGGGACCTGGAGCCGATGACGGACGTCGCCGCGGTGGAGCTGACCAGCAGGATGCTGGAGGCCGTCGCCGCCGAGATGGTCGCCCGGCTCCAGGTCGGGATCCGGGAGCGAGCCGCCGCCCGCCGCCCTGCACCACAGCCCGCCCCGGCGACGGCCCCGCCGCCGCGCCCCCAGCAGCCTGTCCAGCCCCCGCCGGGCCGGACACCACCCACCGGAGGAATCGCATGACCACCACGCCGCCCGCGGACCCGAGGATCGAAGCCGTCGCCGCCCGGCTGAAGGAGGACGCGCAGAAGCGCGCCGAGGCGTACCCGCCGCCGACGGACTGGCAGCCGATCTGGAAGCGACCCCGGAAGCCGAAGTCCATCAAGGCGAAGAAGGAGGAGATAACCAAGCAGCGCAAGCGCCTCAAGGCGGCCGGTGTCCGACGGTTCTACGGCGCCCAGTCGCGCCGGCCCCGGCCCCGGCAGAACCGCATCGGCAGCGCCGCCGCCCGCCGCGACGCCCGCGCCCTGTCCCGGATGCGGCACTCGAACGCCTGGCTGTGGTGACGACGCCGGGCACCGTCCACCGAGTGGACCGCCCGATGCTGACACTGAGTGGAGCCCATCGAGTGGAATCCACTCAGTGGCCTCCACTCAGTGGGCGCCCCCACTCAGTGGCCTCCACCGGGGGAGTCCACTGCGGTGCGCATCGATTGACGGTGGACTCCACTCTCGGACGCACCACGATGGCCCGCACCGCACCGGATGCGCACCATCCGCACTCTCGCCCGCACCTGGTGCGCCGCACCTGCACTCCCGCCCAGCACGAGCCACCCCCTTGTCCAGGTTCGGCCGACCCCTTGACCGGGGTCGGCTCCATCCCTTGACCAGGTTGTCCACCGGCACGTTTCTCCTTGACACAGCAGGTTGTAGCCGCCGATCAGGGCCTGGTCAAGGGGGTGTGTGATAGGGCACCGCCAACGCGGAGGCGCACCTGGTGCGGTGCACGGTGGTGCGCATCATGGCCCGGTGCGGTGCGGTGCGGTGCGGTGCGGTGCGGTGCGGTGCGGTGCGGTGCGCACCACCGCCGTCCCGGTGCGGACTACACCATGGAGAGGCGCACCAGGTGGGCACCGTCCGGTGCGGGGTGGGCATCGAGGGCCTGGCTCACTCCCACCGCCTCCAGCTGGCGCAGGACCTCGGCGACGTCCTCGTGGTCGTCGGTGAGGAACTGCACGACGAAGTCGATGACGGCGCAGGCGAGGCCCTGCGCCGCGTCCGGCCCGGCCTGCGCCCAGGTGCGCAGGGTGGTCACCAGGACCTGCCCGAGAGCCTCCAGGGCGAACATCTCCGTGGTCGGCTCGCCGGATTCCGGGCCGGGCAGGGCGGTGACGGGGACGACGATCCGCTCGACGACGTCGACGAGCAGCTCGGTCATCCGCGGCTCGGCGCCGGCGAACTCGCGGGCTGCTTCGACGTCCCCGGCCTGGACGGCGCGGAGGTAGCTGAACGCGCTGATCGCCGCGTGCGGGGACATCGGGGCGAGCGGCAGGGCTGTGGTCTCGGGCATGACTGCTCCTCACGTACGGGCCAGCGCGGATCGCGCCGGCCCCAGGACCCGAGACTCGAGGAGCGGCCCTGTGGACAGAGTCCGCGCACCCACGGTGACCACCCGCCCCCTTGTCCAGGTTCGGACGGCAGCGCGTTTCCCCTTGACCTGGTCCGCCAGGAGCGACAAACCGCCCATCCTGAGAGGGGAGAAATCTCCGTCCCGGCACGCTGAGCAACGGCCGGGGAAAAGCCGCTGCCGGACCCGGCACGTCGCTGGGAGACTCCGCAGATGACCACGCAGCGCCTCCCGTTCCCGGTGCCCGACGAACGCGCCCACTACTTCGTCGGCCAGTACGCCGACATGCACGACCTCGTGGAGGACCTGGTCGTCCCCGACGGCGTCCCCGAGGCCGCGGCGATCGTCCTGCGCACGGCCCGGGAGCTGCTGCGCCAGTCGTACTACTGCTACGAGTTCTCCACCGTGGCGGTCATGCACTCCCTGATCGCGGTGGAGATCGTGCCGCGCGACCACATCCCGGGCGCGGGCAAGAAGCCGCTGCAGAAGCTCATCAAGCCGGGCGCCGAGACCGGCATCCTGACCGCCCGCCAGGCGGAGTACCTCGACTATGGTCGGCAGATCCGCAACGGGATGGCGCACGGGCAGACCACCCACGCGGTGATGCCGCCGGCCATGGCTGTGCCGATGGTGACGACGTCGTTCGCGATCGTCTCCGAGCTCTGCGCGGCGCCCGCCGGGTGATCACGGCTCGGTAACGGTGAACGGTGGATCGTCACACCCTCGACTTCCGCGACACCTCTAGCAAGTGACGGGGGATTCCATCCGGACCCCCGCGCCACCTGCGTGAGGAGCCCGACCATGACGTACGCCAGCAGCGCCCGGCAGCAGCCCGAGCCGGAGCCGCACCGGACCTGGTCAAGGGGTGCCGAGCACCCTGGAGACGGCCCGGATTCCAGTGCCGCGTCCAGTGCCGTGAACATTCCAACGTCGTGCCCATCACCGCAGCTCACACCGCCCGCAAGGGGTCTGCCCGGCACGCTGACACCTCTCTCCCTACCCCTGAGACAGCAGCGAAGGGGAAGCAGTCCACTCCCACGGCCGGGAAAGTACGGGCCGATGCGCTGCGGATGCTGGGGTGCGTGCGGATAGCCACGGTCCGGCAGATGGCCCAGGTGATCACGGGGGAGGGGTCAGACGGCCGGTCGTATGTGCGCAGGGCCATGGCGGAACTGGCGAAGCTGGGGCTGGCGGAGACGAACGGAAAGGACGGCAAGCACCAGATCTGGAACCTCACCCCGGCCGGGCAGAAGGCTCTGGCCGACGGAAACGAACTACCGGCACGCCCGAAGGCCGGCACCTGAGCGAAGGCCGTCCGAGCCGGGTTCGGCCCGCACGCCGTTGCGGTGACCGACACGATCCTCGCCTACACCGAAACCGTCCTCGGCGGGCGCCGGGAGTACCTGACCGACTGGCAGGTGGAGGTCAACCACGCCATCAAAGAGACCGGCCTGTCCTTCAACGCCGACGCCGTCCTCGCCGTGCCGACCAAGACCAGCGAGGTCCGCCTCTTCGAACTCGACAACGGAACCATGTCCCGAGCCCACCTCGCGAAGGAGGTCTGGGACTACGAGCGATACGCCGGACACCGCGTCTGGGAAGGCGCCCGCGGCACCATCGGCAGCACGTACCCGTTCTGGCAGCGCCACCGCTACACCCGCTCCACCACCTTCCCGCGGCTGCACGTCGTCCTGGCGGGCAAGGCCGAACACCTCCTCGACAACCGCCTCCAGGCGCTCACCGCCGCCGTCCGGGGCATCACCATCGCGGTGTGGGCCAACACCCTGCCCCGTCTCCAGCGCGGCGAGCCCTGGTACGAGATCGGCGTCGACGACCCGCACCGGCGCCGCTCCCGCTACCCCGAAGCGGTCGGCCGTTGACTGGTGCTGGGCAAGCCCGAGGGGGGCCTGGGCAAGCCCCCAGTGCACCGGCTTGCCCACCCCGGCCGGGGCTCGTCGGCAGGGCGGCATCGGGCACGGCCACCGGCGGCCTTCACGGCCAGGGCGCGGTGACCGATGACGCGTGACCGATGACCGGTCACCGGCCGTTCGGGAGTTGCAGGGACCGGTCACGGCGCTGACGTGCTCTTTGACCGATCGCGGGATCCGGATCGGTCACGCCCGGCCCGCTGACCGGTCACGTTCCCCTGCTGGGCAAGCCGAAGTGGATTCCTTGGGGGGCGCACTGCAGGCGCTCCTTCGGTACCCACGTGGGGGCCCGACATCCGGCAGGGCGGCGAACATGCAGGTGAACCTGTCCACCTCCAGGACCCGCACCGTGCCGGGTTCCTCGTGGTCGGAGGCTCGCAGAAGCTCAACAGAGTGTCTTTAGCCACCGACACTCGCATCCGTCGGGCCAGGCGGGCCCCGGCCAGGCTGGCCAGAGCCTCTGAGACAGGGCGCCAGCAGCTCGCGAAGGACCGGAGCGTGTCGGGCGTGAAGGCTGGTCAGTCCCGAAATCTGTTAGACCCCCTGCGCCAAGACCGGCAGATTACACAGGCTGGCTTCCGCCTTCCAGCTCAGCCAACAAGCGAGCAGCATCCCTCTCTTCGAGAACACCGAGTCTCCGGTAGACCGTCAAGGCTTCCCGGAGTTCGACCAGGGCCGCCTCCCGGTTCCCCGCCTTGGCGTGACAGCGGGCAATACCTTCCAGAGCCTGCGCCCCCTCCAGGGGTAGCGAGAGCGCTCTCGCGATCTTCAGTGCCTCCTTATACACGCTCATGGCCGCAGCAGGGCCTCGTGCCTCCGTGAATACTCGTCCCAGCTCATTGAGAACCTCCGCCTCACCGTTGCGGTGGCCGATTTCGCGGTGGAGGGTGAGGGCCTGTTCCTGGTGGGTGGTGGCGTTGTCGTGGTCGCCCCGCAGCCGCCACAGGATCCCGAGTTCGTTGAGGGCAGCGGCTTCTCCGAGGCGGTGGCCGATTTCGCGGTGGAGGGTGAGGGCCTGTTCCTGGTGGGTGGTGGCGTTGTCGTGGTCGCCCCGCAGCCGCCACACGGTCCCCAGGTTCTTGAGGGTGTTGGCCTCTCCGAGGCGGTGGCCGATTTCGCGGTGGAGGGTGAGGGCCTGTTCCTGGTGGGTGGTGGCGTTGTAGTAGTCGCCCCGCAGCCGCCACAGGATCCCGAGTTCGTTGAGGGTGTTGGCTTCTCCGAGGCGGTTTCCGATTTCGCGGTAGAGGGTGAGGGCCTGTTCCAGGTGGGTGTTCGCGACTTCGTAGTCACCCCGCAGCCGCCACACGATCCCCAGGATGTAGAAGGCATTGGCTTCTCCATAGCGGTGGCCAACATCGCGGTGGAGGGTTAGGCCCTGTTCCAGGTGGGCGGTGGCGACTTCGTAGTCGCCGCGTAGCCGCCACAGGATCCCGAGATCGTTGAGAGTGATCGCTTCTCCATAGCGGTTGCCGACTTCGCGGTGAAGGGTGAGGGCGTGTTTCAGGTGGGTGGTGGCGTTGTCGTAGTCGCCGCGTAGCCGCCACAGGATCCCGAGATCGTTGAGAGTGTTGGCTTCTCCGAGGGGGTTGCCGATTTCGCGGTAGAGGGCGAGAGCCTGTTCCTGGTGGGTGGTGGCGTTGTAGTAGTCGCCGCGTAGCCGCCACACGGTCCCGAGTTCGTTGAGGGCAGCGGCTTCTCCGAGAGAGTTGCCGATTTCGCGGTGGAGCGTGAGGGCCTGTTCCTGGTGGGTGGTGGCGTTGTAGTAGTCGCCGCGTAGCCGCCACAGGACCCCGACGTCGTTGAGAGTGTTGGCTTCTCCGAGGGGGTTGCCGATTTCGCGGTAGAGGGCGAGAGCCTGTTCCAGGTGGGTGTAGGCGACTTCGTAGTCGCCGCGTAGCCGCCACACGACCCCCAGCCCGTTGAGGGCATTGGCCTGGTCGAGGGGGTGGGTGTGTTGGTTTGCCGTGGTGGCGGCTTCACGGTGGAGAGCGGCAGCTTGGCCCCAGGGCCCGTCCTGGCGGAGAAGGGCGGTGACGCCTACTGAGAGGGCGATGGTCCGGTTGCGCTGGCGAGTGGTCTTGACGTGGGTGATGGCGGCGATGAGGTTGGCGCGTTCGGTCCTGAGCCAAGCCATGCCGTCTGCCTGGGTAGCGAGTGTCGGGGCGGCCTGTGGGGCTGGAGTCGTGAGGGTCGGGGTCTGGGGACGGGTGTAGCTGGAGGTAAGGGTGTCCGCGTGGAGGCTGGTGTGTTGGTAGTAGTCGAGGATCCGCTGTTCGGCGTCGTGCCGGCCAGGGTCTGAGGAGGCTTTGGTTCGGGCGTAGGTGTGGATGAGGTCGTGGAGGCGGTAGCGGCCGGGGGCGGGTTCGTCGATCAGGTGATCGGTGTAGAGGGCGCGTAGTTCTCGGCGGGCTTGGTTAAGGGGAATGTCGTCCAGGGCGGCAGCAGCGTAGGCGTCGATGTCGTTGCCGGGATGGATGCCCAGGCGGGTGAAGAGGCGTTGGCGTTGGGGTGGGAGGTCTTGGTAGGAGAGGTCGAAGGCGGCGGTGACGGCCCGGTTCCCGGCCTCGAGTTCCCCGAGCCGGTCTTGGGCGGCAGCGAATTCGGCTGCGAATTGGGTGATGGTCCAGGTGGGGTGGTGGGCGAGCCGGCCCGCGAGGAGCGCGATCGCGAGCGGCAGGTACCCGCATAGCCGCACCGTTTCCTCCACGGCCTCGTCCTCGCCCTGGGCAGGAGTACGGCCCGCGAGGCGGGTGAAGAGGAGGGCGGCTTGGTCGGGCGGGAGGGTGTCGAGGGGCATGGGGTCGGCTCCGTCGAGGGCGATGAGGCGGCGTCGGCTGGTGACCAGCACGAGGCATCCGGGGCTGGCGGGGAGGAGGGGCTCGATCTGGTCGGTGTCGGAGGCGTCGTCGAGGACGAGGAGGAGCTTCTTCGTGGCGGCGTGGTCGCGCCACATTGCTGCCCGCTCGTCCAGGCCCGCCGGAATGGCCTGGGGCGCGATCCCACGGCTGGCCAGCAGCACCGCGAGCGCATCGGAGGGGTCGGAGGGGTTTCGGCCCAGGGAGTGGGCGTGGAGGCGGATGAAGTGCTGCCCGTCGGGAAAGCGGGGCGCGAGCAGATGCGCGGCCCTCGTTGCGAGAGCGGTCTTTCCGATGCCGGGCATGCCATCCACGGTGTGGATCACCACCACCTCACCCAGCCTCCCCGTCCGGGTCAGGCGTTCGAGTTCGTCCTCGCGACCGGTGAACCCGGTGACGTCCCGCGGCAGCGTTCCCGCCACCGATACCGGTGCCGGTGCGTGCTGTACCACCTGCTCGGCATGCTCGACGGTCACATGGGTCACTATGTGCTGGGTGCCCCCGTCACCTAACTGCACACCCTTGGCACCTCGTAGATCCGCCACTCATCCCCCTCGGAAGCGAAAGATCCCGCAGCCACGTTCCGGCGGTCGCGGGACGGGTACATGCTGCTGGCGCCCGGACCGGCCGGTTCACGCTTGCACGCGGCCGGCTGGCAGACGCTGATCATGCTCCTTCGGCTGCCTATCCTCCGGCGTGCCGACCGGGCTGTTTGCGTGGTACGGCCGCCGGGTTGGCGGGGCGGACAGGCTAGTAGATGTGCTGGGTGCTGTGGTCGCCGAACTGAACACCGGTGGCGCCCCGGAGGTCGATGTCCCGCACGGTACGCCCGCCCCTGTCTTCGGCCGGGGCTAGCTCGGAGAGCAGGGACCTGAGTTCATCGGCCGCGGCCGGGTCTTGGAGCAGCAGGCGTCGCAGCCGGATCCGCCATTGGGCTTCGATGTCGGCCGTGAGCGCGTCGTCACCATTCGCGTGAGCCGCGGCGAGTTCCGTCCGGGAGGCTTCCAGTTCCCCGGCCACCACGGCCTGGACTCCACCGTCACCGTCGTCACCGCCGCCCGGGGTGGTGCTCCGGGTTAGGAAACGGGAAACACGGTCGCGGACCCCGGACCAGGCGTCCGTGACCATCAGCCCGACCAGCGCCGTCGCCCCCGAGGTCGCCAGACCCACCAGCTCCGCCTCCACGCCACCCACCTCTTCGATCCCCGCACCGCTGACCGTCCTGGCCCAAGGTAGACCTGCCGGGCACGGTATCGACAGCCCTGGACAAGTCCTTCGTCGGGCCATGGGCAAGGGCACATCGGGCCCTGCTCTCCGTGCGTGCGAGACTCGCGCGGCCTTCCGCCGGCGAATCTTCGCGTGGAGCCAGGCGGGCCCTCCGGCCGATTCCCTGCACCAGTCAGCGAACCTTCCACCGGCGACCTACCGGTAGGTGTCGTGGCAGAGCTGGCTGATTGCCGGACTCGTGACCCGTCCCCAGCTCCGTCGTGGAGGCAGTGCTCGCCGCGCCAGCGGCCGCGCGTGGCGGCGGCAGGCGGGGCAAAAGATCGGCAGCCCTCTCGGCGGGCTGCCGATCAAGCTAAGGTCCGGGCACCCCGTGCCGATAGGGCGTGTGCGGGTGAGGCCCGGGGCTCAGAGCGCTCTGGGGGCAGCAGTACCTCCGGGCCGCCCCACCCCCGCCAGCCCTGTTGCCGCTTCGCAGATGCCCGCCCTGACCCGGCTGCGGTTGGTCATGGCACAGGGAATGGTGGAGGGCCTCCCGTTCAGGATGCGAGCCTCGGTCGCGGTGACGCACGCCCGGTGCGCCCTGTGCGGGGTACCCGACGAACAGGGCGGGGCGGGATTATGGAGCGGTCGTACCAGGCCTTCGGCCCTGCGGGTCGGGAGCCCGCCGGGCCGGAAGGGCCGGCGCGGGTACGGCCTCAGGAACGGTGCTGATCGCAGGCGCGGCCGCAGAGCCAGCACGGGGATTGGCGGCGACGGCCTGGACCGGCACGGTGCCCGCCCAAGCCCTGGTCGAGGTAGGCAGCCAGGTTCTCGTCCGGCTTCGACACGAAAAACGGGACCGGCCGTGACCGGTCGGCATAGAAGCGGTCCCAGAAGCCCTTACCGTCGCCCGTCGCCAAGCGGCCAGCCTCGGATTCAGATGCGAAGAGCCCGTCCACGAGCGCGAGAACGTCCTCGACGGTGCGTACGGTCCGGTCCATCCGGCCCCCCTTTCGACCGATGCCGATCATAGGATCGAGGACGATAAAAGGCCAGGTCAGGTGGTATATGGCGGCGGCTGGAACGGGCTGCTGTGGGCCTCGGAGGGCGCTGGCGAGCAACCCACTCCAGACCCCCGACTCCGCGTCCGCCCAGTGAGTCGTCACGGGCCGGAACGGGCCGTCCTCGGCTGCCACGAGGAGACCATTTCGACGAGCTTTCCAGCGGTACTACAGGGCGAACGTTGTCTGATGCGGCACTGGGCAAGCCCTCGCCGCGGGGGCTTGCCCAGGTTCCGGACCCGCAGGGCGGGATGCCTTCCAAGGTTGTGGCGGCACCGTCTGGGACGCGGAGGCCCGGGGCCGGCCGACGCCTCCTCGCCGGTCGTACACCGGAGCCATGAGACGCAACAAGCAGAACAACCCCGGGCCCGTTCCCAGCGATGCGGGGGACATGTGGCACGCCCTCGCCGCTCTCCGCCAGACCCACTCCGAACCCGTCGGGCGCCTCGTCCCCTTCGAGCGCGCCGACGCGCTGCTCTCCCTCACCCGGCCCGGCGACGTCGCCTTCACCGCGCGAGTGGAGCTGTCCGGCGGGGAGACGATGGGCCACGTCCACGATCTGATCACCGCGGTCACCCGCGGCATCACCTACGAACTGGGCGCCGCCGCGCCGGGCACCGCGCTGGAGATCCTGCTCGGCAAGCGCCACCAGCTCGCCCTCCACACCGACCACGTGGACGGCCTCACCCACCTCCTGCGCGACGCCGTCACCACCATCGACGCGCACAGCACGCCCGCGGCGGACTGTGCTCCCACTGCCATGGCACCGGGCGTGCTCACCCCCTGTGGGCGCCGGCGGCCGGGCAAGCCTGAGCACCTGGGCAAGCCCGAGGCGACCCTGGGCAAGCCCTCCGCGAGGAGGCTTGCCCAGGGGCCGTGGCCTATGGGGCTTCCCGCCCCGGGCGCAGGACGTCGGCGTAGATCCGGGCCCGGACACCGGGCTCGCCAGTCCCGTCGTACCGGGCTGATGCCGGAGGTTGCCCAGCGTTCTTCCAGCGCGGTCATGACGGCCCGGACGGTGTCCTCATCCCCGCCGGTGATGTCCAGGACCACCAGGCCGGGCTCCGCGATGTGCTGCTCGTCGATCGGCTTCATGTCCGCTGCGACGGCGCGGGACCGGAGGCGGTTCGCCAGCTGCTTCGGTTCCACCCGCACGAGGGATTCGAAGCCTGGTTCCGGACGCGGGCATCGCTCGGCAGAATGCTGTCGGGGCGCCCGTCGCAGCCCTGGTGGCGCTGCGGTGCGGTGTGCCGGGTGTCGCCTGGCCTTTGTGGGAGCCGTGGGTTGGGCAAGCCCGAGGGGACCCTGGGCAAGCCCGGCCGCATGATGGGCTTGCCCAGGGCCTGGGGCCCCGGGCGGGTCAGCGTCGGTGGCGCCAGTGCTGGTGGACCTTGAGGACTTCGTAACTCCATGCGGTGTCCGGGCGGGTGCCGACCGGGGCCGCCCAGCCGCGTTGTTCGGCGACGGCCGGGAACCGGGGGTGCATCTGGCGGTCTCCGACGGTGACGAGCGCGGACAGGAGTGGTTCTCCCTTCCGCCCGTCTTCGTCGACGAGCCACAGAAGTACGCACTGGTCGTCGGCGTGCAGGCGGGGCAGGCCAGGCAGGCGTTTGTGGATCTGGGGCCAGGTGACGGTGGCGCCGGCCCGGGCGGTCTGCTCCAGCAGCGGCCGCAACTCGGTCGCGATCTCCCACAACTGTCCGGTCTCCAGGAGCGCCGGCTCTTGCCTGCGCGGCGTGCGGGCCTTCACGACCGGTGTCCCGACCGGCGACGGGGCCGGGGCCGGGGCCGGAATCGGGGTCGGCACCGATACCGGGACGGGTGGTACGGAGGAACGCCGGGGTGCAGGAGACGAAGACGGCTTCCGGCGTGGAGACCGGACGACGGGTTCACCGGCCCGTGCGGCGTCCGGCAGTACGCGGGGCGCGGCAGATAGTGGCCGGGCCTGTGACGGTACGGACGGTGGGGGAGCCGCGGCGGCCTGGCGGCGTTCTTCCTCCTGCCACCGGCGCGAGCCCAGAATCTCCTTGAGGTCTTTCAGCTGGGCCCGCTGCTCGCGGGTCTCGCTCGGCGGAGCTCCGGCGGCCTGCTGCCACGCGAGGGCGTACAGGTCGGCGGCAACCGCGACCGCGTACCGGTCGATGGCCCGCTGCAGTTCGGTCAGCGTGTGGTTCAGCGTGCGGCGGATCGTAGCGATCTCCATCGCGGTCCTGGGGGCCCGGCCCGTGGTCCGGCGACGGAAATCCGTCTGCCAGGCCGCACCACCGCTGAGCCGTACCCGGTTGTTCCCCAAACCCGTACTCCCCCCGAGCAGCACAACAGATCCCCAAACGGTCGGACAGCCCGCCCCCCAGGCGCAAGAGACCGGCCAGCCAAGCGACGGCTGCCCTCCGCCGGATTGCTGCCGGGGGCTTGCCCAGCCCGGCTTGGCCGTATGCCACACGAGAGGCATGGGGTTGCACCGGAGGTTGCGTGCACAGGGGGCTGCAGGGGTGCACTAGGTGGGGGACCGCAGGTGTGACCAGGAGTGGGACCCCCCGGCTCTGATGATCTCGCATTCGTGCAGGTCAGAGACCATGGGCAAGCCCCCCTCGGAAAACGACACCTCTTACCCACGCGATAGCCGAGGGGAAGAGGTTCGTCCATCAAGGCCGGGCCGCAGAGCTCAGGCCAGCTGCGCCCGGAGCCTGGCAACAGGAGAGAGCCGACCCTTGCCGACCGCGTGCAACTGCGCCCATTCGACATCGTGGTGTGCCCCAGACAGGTTGTCGACGTGGTCAGCAGCGAAGCGGGGGCGTCGACGGCGTCGGCCTTGCGAAACCGGCGCGGCGTACGCCGGCCGGCTGCGGCCTGCTCCAACCCGAGCGGGCCTCACGGTCCAGTAGCTCGGCCCAGGCCCGCGGGTGGCGACCTGGTCGGGGTTGAGGGCGCTGTAATGGCGGTGGCCGCCAAGGTCGGTCAGGAAGCCGAGCGCATCCTTTCGGGCTAATCAGCTCCGGTAGGGCACACCGACTGGTTCTGTCCCTGGCAGCATCCGGGCCGAACTTGTCGACCGGTAGAAGGCACGGCGTGAAGCAGACACTCAACGAACGGCAGCTGGCGGTGTTGGAGTGGGTCGGAAAGGGCTGCCCCGAAGGGGCCGCCCCCACCTACAAGGCCAGCTGTCAGGCTCTGCAGAACCGTGGGCTGGTCAAGGTATCCAGGCGCGGTGGGGTGTGGACTGCGGTGCTGACTGACGCTGGGAGCCATTACTTGGCCCATGGCACTTACCCTGCACCGAAAGCCCCGACGCGAGCGCTTCCCATCCCCCGGCTGCCCAAGGTCACCGCGCCATCTTCGCCACCCGGTGTTCCGCAGCAGCCGCGTAAGACGTACACCGACCAGCTCCTGGAGGAGCTGGAGGCAGCCGGCAACAGGATTCTGAAGTCGGGCCCTGACGCCGATGCCTGGTGGAGCCGTGCCGCCTCGGCGAGTAGATCCGGACGGATCCCGAAGACCAAGGAGCTACACTGGCAGCGGCTCCGTGAGGGCGTCGAGATCAAGCTCGTGGACATTCCCGAGTGGCGCCTGGCCGTCCTGGAACCGGTGGCCGTACCGGCACGGCTGACCCGCCCGCATGCTGTCGTCCAGGCGATGCAGAAGGCGAAACAACCGCTCGGACTGACGCGCCCGGTCCAGCAACGCGCTCTACGGATCGTGCACGCGCTCCTCACCGCCGTCGAACGCAACGGCCATACCTGCGCCGCCGGCACCGTGGGCGCGGGGCCGCAGCACAGCCGACGTCTTCCGCACGATCCGCACTTCACGATCAAAGCCCAAGGGCAGACGGTCGAGTTCCGAGTGGTCCAGGAAAAGGGCCGAAGCGAGCACATTGCGACGGACAAGGAACTAGAGGAAGCCAAGAAGTCCTCCTGGGTCAGGATCCCCCGGTACGACTACACACCCTCCGAACGGCTGCGCATCGACCTCAGCGGCGGCCAGTGGCACCATGGCTCCCAGTGGGTCGACAGCTCCGAGTGCCTCTTGGAAGAGCAGCTCGCAGAGATCGTCCATGAGATCGGGCTGCGCGGTGAGGCGGCCAAGCGTAAGCGCCTGGCCGATCTTGAGCAGGCGCGACAGAAGCACTTGCGCTGGGAAGCCGCGATGGCCGAGGCCCGCGACCAGTACGCCGAGGACTACCGCGTACGACGGCTGGAATCGCAGGAGGCTGCTTGGCGCCGCGCGACGCGCCTGGGCGACTATCTGGAGGCCGCCCGTGCGCACGTGGAGACGATTCGACCTGGACCGGAACGAACGGCCGCTGAAGAGTGGATGCGGTGGGCGACGGAACACGTGGCCCGTGCCCATCCGATGTTTCAGCAGCTTCGGCTCCCGGAAATCCCCGAACCCCGCGCCGACGATCTGAAGCCGTTCCTCCGCGGCTGGAGCCCGTACGGCGCCTACTGACGCGGATCGACGTCTTGAGAGTGCGGGAGTGCCTGCGGTCCCCAGAAGCTCCGTGGCCGGTGCGGGTCACATCGCCATCCGGCGGCGTAGAAGCGGGCGGGTTGGCCACATGTCGGGTTGCCGGTTTCGCAGGAACCCCGGTGAAGGGGAGAAGCCGTCAGCGCTTGAGGAGCAGCAGGCGCAATCGGTTCGTCCAGCTCCTGGTGGTCAAGGGTCAGCTCCGTCCGGGGTGCCGGGATCAGCTGGTCGATCGTGATGGCGAGCTCCACGCTGGCGATGCCGCGCGGCTTGAGAGGGGCGCTGGGTTTCCAGGTGTCTTCGCCGAACCGGCAGGTCGTGTCCGCTTCCCTGCCCGAGTACTGGATCTCGTCGTCCAGCATGTCGGATTCCGCGAGGTGAGGGCTGTCAACGCTGCGGTAGTCCGCCCACTTGTTCCGGTCCTTGAAGGGAACCCACAGGTGGCTGCCCGCACGTGAGTCCTTGCGGGAGGGCACGAAAAGCGGTGCGATGTGACCGATGGCCGCGCCGATCAGGGTGCGGCCAACAGTGACGCTGGCGACATCGCCGTCGAAGCTGGTCCATCCGGAAGCTTCATCGTCCATGCGGCGGGGAGTGTCCCACTGGAGGTGCACTTTGCCGCACCCTGTTTTGACCTTGCCGTCCGGGCAGGGACGCTGGGCTGCGGCGACGCAGTGCCACTCGGCGAGGACGCGGTATCCGCCGACCAGGGCTAGGTCGGCGGCGTTGCTTATCTCCCGCCAGGTGACCTGGTTGGTCAGCATCCAGTTGGACCGGTCGAGCAGGTGGAACGTGTCGTCGTGCGTGATCCAGTTCGGGCTGAGCCCGGCCTCGGCGTGGGCCTTGGAACGGCGCAGCACACTGCCAGCGCTGGCGTTGTAATACTGCGCCTCGCAGCCCAGATCCAGGCCGCCGGCACCGAGGATGGTCACGTCGGGCCGCGAAGTCCGCAGCTTGGTGGACTTCTCCACACGCACCTCAAGGCCGGCCGCCTGTGCGGTACGGGCCAGGAAATCCTTCATGGCCTTGTGCCGGTCACTCTCCTCCGCCGTCATCTCATGAACGGTGGGAAGATGCGCCGCGCGCAGCCGAAGAGCGCCATCGGGACCGCGGTGCTTGCGCACGTACATGAAGGGGCTCTTCACCCCGCTGAGCTCCGCCTTGCAGCGCTGCCCCTTGCTGCTCTCCACACAGACGAGCAGCTTTCGGTCCCGCTCGGCCACCGGTAGGAGGAGCTCCGTGATTACGTCGGCCGCGCTGATGCCTGCGCCCGCGAGGCCGAGGTCGTCCTTGTCGAGTTCGAGAATCTCGCCCAATCCGGAATGCCAAACGCCATTCGCCACAGATGTCCCCCACCCGGTAGCAATGCGAAGAAGGCCGCGTTTCCACGGTACGACGCATCACTGACAGCTGGACAGAGGCAGGCACGCGCGTGCGGCTCCCGGTGACCGAGGGCAAGAGCGGTGACTCGAGGTGGCTGGCATTCGCCCGGCGCTACGGCTTCGACCCCCGCCGCCCGGTGCAGTGGGAGGTGGAGGCGTTGGAGCCGGACGAACTCCAGCGCCTGGTCCTCGCCGCCGTCGACCCGTACGTGGACCGCGACGTGCTCGCGCAGCAGAGCACCCGCGAGGAACAGCAGCGCCGCGCACCTCACCGCAGCCGGCCCGGAACACCCGTGGACCGGGGTGGAGTTCTCCTCGGCGTGGGGCAGCCGCGAGGCCCTCGACGCCGACCTTGTTCGCCCCGACCTCGTCGCGGAGATCAGCGCCGACGTCGCGATCGACCGCGGGGGCGTGTACCGGCACTCGCTGCGCTACATGCGCCTGCGCTTGGACGCGAGTGTTGAGGACGTGCCTCGGTTCGGTGGAGGAACGGCCACAGCGGCACGCTGAGCGGAGGACTGCCCTCCGAAATTCATGGGCCTTGACCCCTCTCGCGTCTCTAGGCTCACTCTGTGCGGGCGGCGCCCAGGTGCGCCCGCGGATCCGATCTGGGAGGGCCTGCTGTGATGCCGATCTACCTGTCGCCCGAAGTCCCCGGCTGGTCACCCCGGACGGAGGCGGACCTGCAGTCCGCCATCGACGGCGGCCTCCTGGAAGAGAGCCACCGCCTGGACCTCAAGCAGGCCCTACACGCGACGAAGGGCGACAACAAGGAGCTCGCCCGGGACATAGCCTCCTTCGCCGTCGACGGAGGGACGCTGATCATCGGAATCGGTGAAGACAAAGAGAACCGCACCTTCTTCCTCATCCCGCAACCGCTCAAGGGACTGGGCGAGAGAGTCGAACAGGTCGCGCGTAGCTTGCCCGACCCGCCGCTCGCCGTCGTCACGACCGACATCCCCACAGCATCCGACGAGGAACAGGGCTACCTCGTCGTCCACATCCCCGCCAGCCCAGCCGGGCCCCACATGGTCGACGGCCGCTACCACGGCCGCGGCGACAAGACGAAGCATGTCCTCTCCGACGCCGACGTCGTACGTCTCCATGAACGGCGCCGCTCCGCCGACACGGACGCCCTGGACCTTCTGCAGCAGCAGATCGAAGCGGACCCACTCGCGGGGGTCGGAGAGCAATCCCACCTGTTCCTCGTAGCCCAGCCCCTCGCCGCCTGCCGCGACATGTTGCTGAAGTTCACCAGCGACCCGCAGTGGGGCCAGCGCCTGAACGAGCTCATCGCCCAGGCCCACACCCGGACGATCAACGAAGCCCTCCACCCGCACCAGGTAGCCCCCGCCCTCTCCGGAGACGCGAGCAACGGCCACCGGCGCACGCGAGGCGTAGCCAAGGCATCGCCAAACATCGGCCCCGGCCGCGAATACACACCCAGCGGCGGCTGGGGGGACGAGAACGCCATCGAGCTCCACGTCCGTGAAGACGGCGGACTGCGCCTCTACAGCAGCCGACTGTCGGACGCGACCAAGGAGAGCGAGCAGCAGATCATCGCGGCGGCCGCAGTGGTCAAGACCCGCCGCCTGCTCGCACTAATCGAAGCCGCCGCGAAGGAGGGCGGATACTTCGGCAACTGGGCCGTCGCCGTGGGGGCCACCCGCCTCAAGGGACGCCGGGCCCACGTCGACGGCGGTTCCGACTTCGGATTCGGCCCAACCGCCCGCTACGACGAAGACACCTACACCGAGACCACCACCATCACGTGGGCTGAACTGACCGCCACCCCCGGCGCAATCACCCTCCGACTGACCGGGCCGCTGCTGCGCGCCCTCGGCGTCGAGCAGCACTTCCAGAAGGCACTGAGCGACCCCGCACAGGACCAGACGGAGTAGGCAGCTGATCACGGTGCTGAAGCAGCAGTGACAGCACGAGGCCCCGGGCGCGGCAGTCCGGGGTCTCGTGCCGTGTCGTCTCCGGCCTTGCTCAACAATGGCCGGCTCACCACCTACTCCGCTCAGTCAGCGCTGTTGGATCCACCAAATGAGCCATCCCATGGCGCTCGCGCCCAGGGTGCCAGCCGCGCCACGGACGATGCCGTGGCCGGCCGAGCGGGCGAGGGAGCGCAGGCGACGGCGGAGGCCGGCGTCCAGGATCTGACGCAGCCGGACCCGGATTCGGCGCCAGGAGCGGCGCTTCCGGATTTTGTGCTGGTGGTGCCGGGTCGACGCCGGCTGGAAGGTGCCCGTAGGCTCGATGTCGGTACTGATGGTTCCTCCCCGGTGGAGTGGGCTGTTGGTTTCTTCACATAGGCGGCTCCCTGCTAGGAACAGGGGGCCGTCGCCCTTTGCGGGCTTCGACCTGCGCCGCGTCCGACCCTGGCGGGCCGGAAGTCGTAGAGCCGCAGACATCAAGGCGTCCCGGCGGTGGTCACTGCTGTGCCACGGCCCCCGAGAGCACAGGGACACGGGAGCCGAGCCGCAGGGCGGTGAGGGCGATACCCTCAAGGGTCCAAGCGGCCTGCGCCGCATCGAGCTCCTGCTTGTTGATGTTCAGGTCGAACGGCGCGGCGAGGGTCCAGCGCACACGGCTGCTCTGGCCGAACACGGACGCGCCGTCCTGGTACTGCTCGCACAGGAACTCGCGCAGCAGCCCCTTCGCCTTCAGCTCCTCAATGCCGCGCCCGGCCGTGGACGGGGAGACGCCGTACCAAAGCGCGTACTCCCTGGCCTTGTGCAGGACGAAGGACCGGCTGCGCTGGCTCATGAGGATGAACAGCATCGCCTTTGCCGGCATGTCCAAGGACCGGTAGTAGCCCTGCTCCCAGTACTCGAAGGGCACCTTGAAGTAGATGTCCTTGCGGGAGCCCTCCGCGTTGCCCGACGGCCGTGTGTACGGGTTCCCAGAGCCGTCCTCGAGCAGCTTCGTGATGTGGGTCATCCGGCCGTCCGGAGCCGTGGCGATCAGCTTCAGGTCCCGGAGCTTGGCCAGGTGTCGGGAGACCGCAGCACTCGCCGATCCGTCGGTGGCGAACGAGATCCCCGTCGCACGCCCCCAGGTCTCGGAGCGACGGGTCACGCCCCACTCGGCGCGCGCGGCGACGCAGTGGATCAGCAGCAGAAGATCCAGCCGCCCGGGACTGCGCAGCAGCTTCGGGAACGGGCCGGGGCGGGTGACCAGGCGGGGACCGGGGTCGGCATCCTGGATGAAGGCGCGCCGGATAGGGACGGCACGGCTGGAGCGCTTGGACTCGCTCAGCAGCATCCGTATCGTGTCGTCCTGGCTCACGGGCTTGTCCCGCTGAAGCACGGTCAGTTCGGTGTTCACGCGGACCACTATGCGCCCCGGTACGCATGCGGCGGGTGCTGGTTTCGGGCTCCAGGGGCCGACTGGTTCTCCGCTCAGCTCGAACTATCGGAAACCATGTGAACACTGATGACCCCGGTAGGAATCATCTGGACGGTGAAAATCGCACGTGGAACGACCATTGGTGCCGCGAAGTGATTTCTCTTCAGATGATGATCATTAACATCCTGGACGCTGACTCATGAAAGATTCAATTCGTGACTTCGTGCCAGAAGGAGTTGACGCGCAAAAGGGACGAACCGTTCAGGATGAGTACCGATCGCCTCGATGAGGTCTACCAGCCGGGAACGAGCCCCGGCCGTATGTCGCTCCGGAACCCATGTCCCGGAGCCCGGGCTGCGTCCTCCCGCCCAACGATGAGGTGGCGGTTCACGCCCAGTCCGCCCCCACCTTCGCGAGGGCGGCGAGTTGGTCGGCGGTGAGCTTGTCGCGCAAGGGGTGGCTGCCGCCGGACTATGGACTGCGAGAGCTTCGCCACCTGCGCTCATAGTCAGCGGATGCGGTCTGCTGTCACTGTCCTGGAGCGCCTTTCCCCCTGGTGACGTGGCCGACGTGGCCGTGATGGGGTGTCGCTGAGGGGGAGGGTGGTTGCGGTATGAGCAGCTTGCTGAGCTGGGGTGTTGCAGGTTGGGTGAGAACGGCTTTCGCGGGGTCGGCTGCTG
>NZ_JBVHVT010000118.1:0-20745 GCF_055564695.1 Streptomyces sp. NPDC029014 | reverse complement strand
GGGCTGAGGAACCCCAAACAAAAAAACCCGCCCCCCACCCCCCCCCTCCACCACCCCCCCCCCCCCGACCCCACAGAAGGGGGGGGTGTTGGCCCCTTCCCCCCCCCCCCCCCCCCCCCCCGCACCTGTATTTTCCTGGCCGTTTACCGGCGCCGCCCCGCCTTTCGGTGGCAGTCTGCTCACCAGCAGACACGCAGAGAGACGCAATCAGAGAAGGCGGAGGTGCCGTTCACGTGGCGTCCAATGTCAATCCCACCGTCCGACGCCGCCGACTGGGCATGGAGTTGCGCAAGCTCCGCGAGGACAAGGGCATGACGGCCGAGCAGGTCGCCGAGCGCCTGCTCGTCTCCCAGTCGAAGATCAGCCGGCTGGAGAACGGCCGCCGGTCGATCAGCCAGCGCGATGTCCGTGACTTGTGCGACGTGTACGAGGTCGAGGACCGCAGACTCGTCGAATCCCTCATGCAGATGGCCAAGGACTCCCGCCAGCAGGGCTGGTGGCACGCCTTCGGCGACATCCCGTACAGCGTCTACATCGGCCTGGAGACCGACGCCTCCAGCCTGCGCACGTACGAGCCCCAGATGGTGCCCGGCCTGCTGCAGACCCCGGAGTACGCGCACGCCCTCATCCGGGGCGCCGCGCCCGAAACCGGCCCGGCGGACGTGGAGAAGCGCGTCCAGGTGCGGATGCACCGGCAGAAACGACTGTCGGAAACGGACAACAACAACCCCGAGGTGGGGCCGCTGCGACTGTGGGCGGTCATCGACGAGGCCGCGCTGCGCCGGCACGTCGGCGACGCCCAGTTGATGATCGACCAGCTCGAGTACCTCATAGAGCAGTCGGAGCAGCCGTACATCACGGTGCAGGTGATGCCGTTCTCGATGGGCGCCCACCCGGGCATGAACGGCCAGTACGCGATCCTCGAATTCCCGGACGCCACCGACTCGACGGTCGTCTACATCGAGGGCGTCACGAGCGATCTGTACCTGGAGAAGGCCAATGACGTTCAGAAGTACAGCGTGATGTACGAGCACCTGCGTGCGCAGGCCCTCAACGTGGACCAGACGCGACAGTTCATCTCGGACATCATCGCCGATTATGCGGGCAAGGCGAAGTAAAAGGGGAGCAAACCGGGCAGGTGGCGAGGGGGGCCGGTCACGGTACACCGTCACTCCCCAGCCACAGAAGTCCTGAATGGAATATGCCACCCGGTCGGGTGAATCACCTCATCGCCCGTCGGAAGGTGCCGGTAGCGTCGATCACGTCGGCCCGGGGAGGAACCAGATGGCCGACAACCACCCCCACCCACCGGCACTTCCTGCTGCATCGGAGAGAAACATGGCTATTCGTCAGGGCGCCACGGACAACTGGACCAAGTCCTCCTACTCCGGCGGAAACGGCGCTTGCGTCGAGGTCAAGTCCCCCGTCATGGAGACCATCGCGGTCCGCGACTCCAAGGTGCAGGACGGCCCGTCCCTCGCCTTCACCCCCGACTCCTGGGCCTCGTTCGTCACGGGCGTCACCGAGGGCCCCCTCGCCTGACTGCTGACTGCAGACCGCCACGACACCCCATATCGCCCGCACACCCGTACTCCCGTGTGCGGGATCGCCTGAAGCCCTCTCGACTGGCCCGCCGTCCCGGCCGAGGGGGCTCGGTCGTCTCCGCTGCCGGAGACCCGACTACCTCAACTGGTCGACGTACCGATCGGTCCCCGGCACCGTCGGGATGAACGGCGCCACCAGCTCCACCCGCCCCATCCCCGCTTCCGCGACCTCGGCATCGAGCCCCCGGAACGCCTCCCAACACACACGCGGATCAGCCTCCAGGAACCACAGCAGTGTCAGCCGGCTGTCCACCCCCTCGACCTGCTTCACGTACGTCATCCGGTCGCCGGGCAGCGGCGTCGGCCGGAACACCGTCACCATCGCCGCCGGCGAACCCGCCAGCCGCCCCGGCAGGGCCCGCGACCGCAGCCACTCCAGCAACTCCGCCCGACCGTCCGGCCCCTCGGCATCGATGACCTCCAGCACCAGTCCGACGTACGGGTGGTCTAGGGCGTGGACGTCGCGCGGACCGGCGGCGCCGTCGCGGTAGACGGTGGCCTCGTGGTCCTGGAACGCCGTGAAGACGTGCGTCCGGTCCCGATAGACCCGACCGTCCCGGTTCAGCCGCTTGTTGATCCCGACGGTCCACTTCATGTGCTCGTCGTAGCGCCCCTCGGTCACCCAGTACGTCGACAGGTAACACCCGGCGGTCACGGGCTGCGCCACGGCCGACTTCTCCGGGTAGCGCAGCTCCTGGAGGTCCCGCGTGGCCACCCAGCGGCGGCCCGCGTACATCCAGGGCATGGCCATGGCCCCGGCGTAGTAGTGGTCGTCCTCGTACCAGCGGTTGTACGCGTACTCGTGGCCCGGATGCGGCTCGACCATAGTGATCAGCGCGTGACCGGGCCGCACCCCGTACGGCCCCACGCCGGCGAGCGCGGCGTACGCCTCGGCCCCCGACTCCTGCTCTGCGTTCGACATGCCCTGGGGAATACCTGACAACCCATCAATTGACGAGCCCTCTGACACACCCAACCCGCCGGAAGAACCAAAAGTCGCCTACTCGACCTCGGTGTGCAGGACTTCACGGGCCTGCTCGGCGGCCCGGAGGATGCTCTCGCT
The DNA here is from genome assembly GCF_055564695.1 of Streptomyces sp. NPDC029014. Lineage (NCBI taxonomy): Bacteria > Bacillati > Actinomycetota > Actinomycetes > Kitasatosporales > Streptomycetaceae > Streptomyces > Streptomyces sp. NPDC029014. Next base: position 18,078 of record NZ_JBVHVT010000118.1, on the reverse strand, counting down.
GATGAAGTCGAGGAAGCGCGCCACGTTCTCCAGCCGAGCCGCGGCAACGGTGCCGCGCCCAAGAACCCCAGCACCCTGCCTCGCCACCTGCACCAGCTGCTCGTTGGCCCGGGCACTGGCGATCGTCGCCTGGTAAAAGAGCTCGTCATCGACGATGTACCGATCGCGACGGCGCTCGTCACGCTCCCGCCGCACCAGGCTCTGCCCCTCCAGGAAGGCGATCGCCTTGGAGATGGACGCCGGGCTGACCTGGAGCCGCTGGGCGAGCTCGGACGCGGTGAGGCTGCCCGCGTCCGTCGTGAACAGACAGGTCAGCACCCGGGCCCCCATCCTGGACAGCCCCGAGCCCATGAGCACGGTGGTGAGCGTCTCCTCGTACTCGGCCACCGCCTCGGCATCACGCCCGTGCGGCTGCGGGGCCGCCCCCACCCCACGGGAAACAGCAGGCTTGCGCCGCGCAGCACGCCGCTCCGTAGCGCGCTGGGCGAGGTCGGCACGGTAGGCAGTAGGCCCTCCGTTGCGCATCACCTCACGCGTGACCGTCGAGGTCGGACGCTCGATGCGCCGGGCGATCTCGGCATAGGGCAGGCCATCGGCCAACCCCGACGCGATCTGCTGGCGTTCCTGCTGGCTGAGCCTGCCTCCCGGCATCGCACTCTCCTCACCGTTCCACACACAACACCGCCACTATAGCGTTCACCTTCCACCCATTGCAACGCACCACCACCCTCCGTTGCATTACGCGGCCACTAGTTGCAACGATTCATCACCTCTCACCTGCACAAACAACAATCCAACGCAACAACTGTGTTGCCACCAACTTGAAAGCAACGTAGCTTTTCCATCGTCAGAAACAACGGCAAGCACCGGAGAACACCATGCAGAAGTTCGACACCCCCGCCACGATCTCCGCCGTCCTGGAGATCCCCGCGGGACGCGTCCAGTTCATCGCCGCCAACCGCACCGACACCACCGTCGAGGTCCTGCCCGCCAACCCCTCCAAGAGCCGCGACGTCCAAACCGCCGAGCAGACGACCGTCACCTACGCCGACGGCGTCCTGCGCATCCACGCCCCCGAGCCCAAGAACCGCCTCGTCGGCTCCGGATCCCTGGAGGTCACCGTCCAGCTGCCCGCCGGCTCGCACGTCGAGGCCAAGTCCGCCAGCTCCGAACTCCGCGGCGTCGGCCGCCTGGGCGACGTCACCTTCGAGGGCGCGTACCGCCAGATCAAGATCGACGAAGCGGCGAGCCTCCGCCTCACCGCCACCGACGGCGACGTCGAGGTCGGCCGCCTCAACGGCCCCGCCGAGATCAGCACCGCCCGCGGCGACATCCGGATCACCGAGGCCGTACGCGGCACGGTCGCACTCCACACCCAGTCCGGCAGCATCTCCATCGCCGCCGCCACCTCGGCCACCCTGGACGCCGGCACCGGCTACGGCCGCATCGACAACAGCCTCAAGAACGACGGCACCGCCGAACTCACCATCCACGCCACCACCACCCACGGCGACATCACCGCCCGCAGCCTCTGACCAGCCGCCGTCCACAAGGACCAGCCGCCGTCCACACGCTGCCGCCCCTCACCCAGGGGCCCGTCGAAGAGAAGGCCAACGGACCGACGCCGCCACCCCACGTCGGTCCCAACGCCCCTCCACAGCACGAATGCGCTTCCACCCGCCATCACCCGACGTCAAGTGATCGTCGGCCGCCAACCGGCCCTCGCACACGCCGGTCTGCTGCGCCGCTCGGCCCACGACGGCGGTCGGCCGCCGAGACGCGAGGAGCGCGTAGCGATCTGGGGCGCTGGCGCGGCCCCGGGCCGGTGGCGGCCGGGGGCGGTGGTCCCGGGCCGGAGATGTGGCGGGTCAGGGCCTTGCCCGGCGGGTCTCTGGCGGGAGCCGTCGTCGAAGGGTCCCCCATGCCGTTCCCCCGGGGGCTTCCCGGCAGTCTTTCGGCATTCCGGTTCGGGTCGCCCTGTCAAGGGTGGCCGGAGGCCATCGCGCAGCGACGCGACGACGAAGGAGGAGCGCCCTTGACAGGGCGGCCCGAACCGGAAGGACGATGGGACTGACGGGAAGCCCCCGGTCACTCCTCCGACTCCGCCCCAGGAGATCCCGCTCCACCCGCCCGACCGAAGCCCTGGTGACCATGGAACCCCCGACACGCCCCGAGCCCGACATACGTCTGGCGCGCCTCGCGGGCGCGGTCGGGCTCTCGACACGTGGCCCCCGACCGAGGAGTTCCTCGAAGGCCTGGCGGAGCGGACCGGGCTGCGCACCCACGACCTCCTGCTCGTCGCGGACCTCCCCGTACCTGAGACCGCGTGGCTCTTCGACGAGCTGGCCGGCGCCTCCAGTTCCCTGGTGTCGCGCTCCCTTGCCCTGCCCGTGTCCGGTCGGCGACTGCTGCGCACCCGTGCCCGCCGCATGACCGCACCAGCGGACGTGCTCACTCCTTGGAAGCCCCGCGCGTACGAGCAATACCCACCCGGCTTCGGCTCGCTCCTTCTCCGGATGCTCTCGCTCCGTAACCTGAATTGGTCGGGGACGGCCAAGGCGATGTGTCTGATGTCCGGTGTCTGCAAGGCGGCTTCGACCATCGGCGCGGTGGGGCGAGGCACCAATCTGCTCGATGCAGAGTTGCTGGACGGCTTCGCCGCGACGCTCGGCGTACCGGTCGCCGTACTGGCCGAGTTGACCGGCGTCCGCCCGTCGGCGGGTAGCCGCGAACTCACAGCCGAGGTCGTCGACACAGCCGCGCTGATCTGGGAAGTCCGGCACCTGACCGGGGACCAGGAAAGTCAGCTCACCGAGTACGCGGAGGTGCTGGGCAAGGAGTGAGGCTCTTCCCTTTCGCCGCTGCAGTCGACATGAGGCGCACCTACTCGGTCCCGCCTACCTCTACTCCCCTGAGCCGTCGGCGTAGCGGGGCAGGTCGTTGGTGGGGATGGTCCACTCGGCGATGGTGACGTCCTCGCCGTAGACGAAATCCTTACGGATGGAGTACCGGGGGCCGTCCGGGGTCGAGTGGATATCGGACATCACGGCGCCGGTGCCGTGGCGCGGATCGAAGATCACGTAGATGGGGATGCCCATGAGCGGGTAGTCCCGCATCTTGCCGACCCAGTCGTTGTCGGGGTTGGAGCGGGAAACGATCTCGACGGCGGCGATGAGTGTGCGCGGGTCGAAGGACCCCTCGCCTTCCATGTCGGCGAACGCGATCACCATGACATCGGGGTGCCGCATGATGCCTTCGGGCTCGTCCTCGACGTCCGGCTCGCCGGTGTACGCCCAGATCCCCTCGGGCATCACCCTCTCCAGGCGGCGGCTGACGAGCCCGGCGGTGACTTCGTGCGGACGTCCCGGCGACATCATGTCGTGGACGATCCCTTCTTTGGTGATCTCGAACTTGCCGGGAATGGTGTCGTCCAGCGACTGCAGGAGCCCACGCATCGTCGTGTAAGGGGTTGAGCCCTGCCTCGAATCATCCGGTGCGATGGTCATCGTGCTGGCTCCTCGTCTGCGCCCTGGGGCCCGAGTCATCACCAACATGCTAGGCAGAATGGTGCTACGCGGTCAGCTTGAACACCTCTTGAAGATGACGCAGCTGCGCAACCTTACGTTTCAGGTGATGCCGACTGCGTGCGAGGAGCACGCGGGAATGGCAGGCCTCATCCAGGTGCTCAAGTTCGGGGACGGCTCTGCCATCGGTCGTGCCGAGGGGGCCTTCAACGGGCGCCCGGTAGCCGACCCAAAGCAGCTCCGCATCCTAGAACTGAGGTATGGCATGATCCGGGCCCAGGCTCTCACGCCGCGGGAGTCTCGGGTCTTCATCGAGCAACTGCTGGGAGCAACATGATGCGCAAACCCGAGCTGACATGGTTCAAGAGCAGCTACAGCGACAGCAGTGACATCAACGACTGCGTGGAAGTTGCCTGGTCGAAGAGCAGTTACAGCGACGGCAGCGAGGGGGACTCCTGCGTCGAAGTGGGGCGCACCCCCGCCGCCGTCCTTGTCCGGGACTCCAAGGACACCGCCGTCCCGCACCTCACCTTCTCCCCCACCGCCTGGGCCGGGCTCATCGCTCTGGCCCAGCAGTAGGAGTCGCCCGGGCGGAGCCCGCCCGCGCGCAGGGCCGGGCCCGCGGCGCAGTGCCACGGGCCCGGCCCGGTTGTCCAACCCACGCCCGAGCGCGTCAGACGCGGTCCGCCGCGATCAGCACGTACTGGAACGAGCCGTCCTCGTACGACTTGATGAACGCCTCCTCGATGCCCGTCACCAGCGACGACGTGGCGCGCAGCTTCCAGTACGGCAGGGTCTCCGGCGTCAGGTCGATGATCGCCTGGGGGACGAGGCGGTTGTCGGCCATGGCGCGGAGGTACTCCCGCCGGGAGTGGATGTTGCACTCGAAGTGGGCGTTGATCTGCGAGACCCACTTCGACGGCTGACCGTAGCGGGGGTTCCAGCAGCCGGTGATGGTGACGTAGCGGCCGCCGACGGCGAGGACGCGGGAGTGTTCGGCCATGAGGTCGTGCAGGTCGACGTACATGCTGGACTCGTTGTTCCACGAGGCCGCGGCCTGGCCGGTCTCGAAGGGCGTGTCGAGCATGTTGCAGACGCGGGAGTGGACGGAGTCCGCGATGCCCAGTTCCCGCGCGCGGTTGTTGCCGAAGTCGGCCTGCTTGGCGGACAGCGTCACGCCCTCGACCTTGCAGCCGAAGCGCTGGTGGGCCATGACCATGGTGCCGCCGCGGCCGCAGCCGGCGTCGACGAGGAGGTCGTCGCGGCCGATGGCGCCGAGGTTGTCGAGGAGGACATCGGTCTGGGCCGACTCCAGGCGGTGGAGCTCGCCGATCAGCTTCTTCTCGTAGGCGCTGTCGGCCGGGTCGCCGAGGGCCTCGTGGTCGATCGCGCCGATGCCGTAGTGGTGGTGGTAAAGGCCGTCGACGTCGCCGAGGCGCAGGTTCACGGGCCTGGCCTCTTCGTTCCAGTAGCGGGCGATGTCGCCCTGGTAGGGGGTCGCCGGGGCCGGGATGAAGGCGGCGGTGGGGGCGGAAGCGGGAAGGTCGACGCTCGTCATGGGTAAATCCATTCTGCTTACCAAAAGTCGGGCAGGCTGTAGCGATAGGTGTTGGTCATGTGCCAGTAGTGGTTGCCGTCGACCCATACGGCCACGCCCCGCAGGAAGCGCGCGACGCGCGGGTCGGGGCAGGTGGCGGCGAGTTCGGCGGCGGCGGCCTCGAACTCGTGCATGAGCTCGTTGTGGACCTCGACGGCCTTCAGGTAGGCCTCCTTGTCGGAGAGGCCCTCCCGCTCGGCGATCACCACGGGCAGGTTCAGGTGCTTGCCGCGGGCGTCGAGTTCCTTGGTGTACGAGTACAGGTCGTTGGAGATGGTGGTGGCGTTCCCGGCGAGCGCGATCACCCGCTGCATGGCGGGCAGGGCGTGCAGATCCGCGGGGAGTTCGTAGCCGCCGACCGTGTCGGTGATGGTGGGACACGGGCGGAAGTTGTTGAACTGCCGCATCGCCAGGTACTCGGACACCTCGGGGAGGTAGTCCGTCTGGGCCCAGGCGGCCTCCGCCAGGTAGCCCATGTGGAGGCGGGCCATGTCGTGCCGGAACCGGTCGGCCTGCGACGGCGAGGCCGCCCGTACGAAGTACTCCATGGCGGAGCGGTAGGAGCGCCGGGCGGCGTCCGCGAACAGCGACTCCGCCCAGGCCGACTGGTACTCGCCGGTGGTGTGCACCGGGTCGAGGGCGGTGTGCGCCAGCAGCAGCCTTCCGCCCAGGCCGACGGGTGAGCCGCCGTGGTCCTCGCAGTAGACGTCGTCGACGACGTTCTCGGCGACCATCAGCCGGGTGGCCAGCATCAGGTGGTCGACGGTCGGGGCGTCGGGGTGGCAGGCGACCATGTAGCGGCCCACGGAGAAGCCGTCGAACTGGTCCTCCCACTCCGGGGGGTAGGCCTCGACCTCGTCCACCGCCCACCGTTTGATCCGGTGGCTGACCTCCGCCACGCGGACGGGGTCGGGCTCGGGGACCGGGTGGTAGTAGAGGCCCGGGATCGGGCGACCCTCCGCCGGGGCGGCCGTCGGCTCGGGCACGGCGGACAGGCCCGACGGGGCGGGCGGCCGATCCGACAGCACGGCCAGCGCCAACGGGAGGGACCGCGCCACGGCGATCGCCGGCGCCGGCATCGACGCCGACGCAATGGCCGGCTCCGGCAGGCCGGGCAGTAGTGTCGGCGCCTCCGGCGGAGCGACCAGGTCCGCCCGGCGCCCGACGTGGAGGCTCACCGTGCCCAGGCCGCTGGGGCCGGACAGGATCCGCGCCAGCGCCGAACCCGGTTCCGGCACCGGGCCGGGCGCCGGCACCGCGTCCGGCAGCGACACCGGGTCCGGCACAGCGTCGGACACCGCGTCCGGCACTGCCGACGCTGGCGACGCCTCCGGCGCGCGGGTGAACGGCAGCGGGGGCGGCCCGGAAGGCAGTCCGGTCCGGCCCGCGGCCGCGCTGCGGCCGACGCCGTGAGCCGCGGCAGCGGCGGGCGGGCTCGACGGCAGAGGGGAAGGCCCAGGGTCGGGCATCCGTGTCTCCTTGGGGGGGTAGTGGGACCGTCCCGGATCCCCGGCGGACCCGGCCGGGGCAGCCGGCCCGGCCGGCCCGGAAGGATCCGGCCGCCCGGTGCCACCGGGCGCAGGCCCGGGCGCGTGCCCGAGTCCAAGCACAGGCGCAGACTCAAGCCCGAGCCCAGGGCCAAAGCCCGAACACAGGCCTGAGCCCAAGCCCGAGCCCAGGCCAATGCCCGAGCCGAAGCCCGAGCCCGCGCAGAGGGCCCGGACATCGGCGGGCCGGGGCGGCCGGGGAGGGCCGGGGCTGCCGGAGGGGGCCTAGCCCTGCCTGCGGGCGATCTGTACGTTCTCCAGCACGCCGAGGGCGTCGGGCACGAGGACGGCCGCGGAGTAGTAGGCCGTGACCAGGTACGAGATGATCGACTTCTCGTCGATGCCCATGAACCGCACGGACAGGCCCGGCTGGTACTCCTCCGGCAGTCCGGTCTGGTGCAGGCCGATCACGCCCTGGTTGTCCTCGCCGGTACGCATGGCGATGATCGAGCTGGTGTTCTCCTTGCTGATCGGGATCTTGTTGCAAGGAAGGATCGGGACGCCGCGCCAGGCCGGGACGGACTGGCCGCCCATGTCGACGTGGTCCGGGTAGAGCCCGCGGGCGTTGAACTCGCGGCCGATCGCCGCGATCGCCTTGGGGTGGGCCAGGATGAGCTTGGTGCCGCGGCGGCGGCAGAGCAGCTCGTCCATGTCGTCGGGGGTGGGCGGGCCGGAGTGGGTCTGGATCCGCTGCTTGAAGTCGGCGTTGTGGAGCAGGCCGAACTCGCGGTTGTTGATCAGCTCGTGCTCCTGCCGCTCGCGCAGCGCCTCGATGGTGAGCCTGAGCTGCTCCTCCGTCTGGTTCATCGGCCCGTTGTAGAGGTCGGCGACCCTCGTGTGGACCCGCAGCACGGTCTGCGCGATGGAGAGCTCGTACTCGCGCGGGTGGAGCTCGTAGTCGACGAAGGTGGCGGGCAGTTCCGGCTCGCCGGTGTGGCCGGACGACATGGCGATCTCGGCCTCGCCGTGGCGGTTCTGCCGCTGGTGCGGGAGCGCGGTGAACCGTTCGATGTGGCCGCGCAGGGCCGGCGCCGAGGCCATGACGGCCTCGAAGTCGGCGCGGGAGAGGGTGAGCAGGGTGCCGGAGGTCTCGGCGGTGGCCGTGTAGTCCCAGGTGCCCTGGCCGTCCAGCAGGGCGTGCTCGCCGAACCGGTCGCCGTCGGCGAGGACGGAGACGGAGACCTCGTCGCCGTACTTGCCCTCGCCGGTCTGGCTGACCCGGCCGTGGGCGATCAGGTGGATGTGCTCCGCGCGGCCGCCGCGCTCCACCAGCACCTCTCCGGCGCGGAAGTCGCGCTGGACGCACCGGCCGGCGATCGCGGTCAGCACCTCCGTGTCGTCGAAGCCGCGCAGCATGGCCAGTTCGTTGAGCTCGCGGGGGATCACCCGGACCGTTGCGCCGTCCTGGACGAACTCGATCTGTCCGTCTCCGACCGTGTAGCTGAGCCTGCGGTTCACCCGGTAGGCGCCGCCCTTGGTCTCGACCCAGGGGAGCGTCTTCAGCAGCCAGCGGGAGGTGATCTCCTGCATCTGCGGGGCGGACTTGGTGGTGGTGGCGAGGTTGCGGGCAGCTGCCGTGCCCAGGCTGGTCTGCTGCGGGGGTTCCAGCTGAGTCTCGGGGCTGCTGTCAACGGTCATCGACGAGCTCTCCTTCGCAAGGGGCGGCGACCGGCGCGTACCCGCACGTCACCGGTGAAAGAGGAGGAAAGGGGGGCGTATATCCGGGAATCCGGCCAGATCACGGGGAACAGTAACGGTCTGTCGCGGCGGCCGGGCCTTTTGAAGCCGCCGGAGTCCCCCGATGCGGTGATCTTGACCCGGTCGACGTTTAGCGACTGATGGCGATTCGGCCGCGGGGCGGCCTGATCACACTCCCGTACGCCCCCGCGCCCCCGCGCACCCGCGCGCCCGCGGGGCGCACGCGGCACCGCCCCGCCCCTTCCCTCCGCGGCGACCGCAACCTAATCTGACGCATCGTCAGTCACGGGCCCGTGCCAGGAGGCGATCGCGCATGCTGCTGCAAGGAAAGACCGTCATCGTCTCCGGCGTCGGGGCCGGACTCGGCCACCAGGTCGCCGCGGCCGTCGTACGGGACGGCGGACGGGCCGTTCTCGGTGCACGGACCGAGGCGAATCTCGCCAAATCCGCCGCCGAGATCGACCCCGACGGCACCCACACCGCCCACCGCGCCACCGACATCACCGACGAGGACCAGTGCGCGGCCCTCGCCGCCCTCGCCGTCGAGCGGTTCGGCGGCATCGACGCCGTCGTCCACGTCGCCGCCTGGGACTCCTACTTCGGCGGCGTCGAAGACGCCGACTTCGGTACCTGGGCCCAGGTCCTCGACGTCAACCTGCTCGGCACCCTCCGCATGACCCGCGCCTGCCTGCCCGCGCTCAAGCAGCGCGGCGGCTCCGTCGTCATCATCGGCACCCAGTCCGCCGTCGCCGCGCCGAACGAGGTGCAGCAGGCCGCGTACGCCGCCTCCAAGGGCGCCCTCACCTCCGCCATGTACTCCATGGCCCGCGAGCTCGGCCGGCACCGCGTCCGCGTCAACACCGTCCTGCCCGGCTGGATGTGGGGGCCGCCCGTCCAGGCCTTCGTCACCTTCACCGCCCACTCCGAGGGCGTCCCCGAAGCCGAGGTCCGCGACCGGCTCGCCGCCCGCATGGCCCTGCCCGACCTCGCCACCGACGGCGACGTCGCCGACGCCGCCGTGTTCCTCGCCTCCGACCGGGCGCGGGCGATAACCGGCCAATCCCTGCTGGTCAACGCCGGTGAGCTGATGCGGTGACCGACGGTCGACGCCCCGCCGGCGGGCCGCCGGATCGTATGCTCACCGCATGACCACTCCGAGTGACGCCCCGACCCAGAACGCGATGCGCCGCGCGCTCCGGCGCGCCCGCGACGGCGTCGCGCTCGACGCGACCGAGGCGGCCGTACTGCTCCAGGCGCGCGGCGAGGACCTGCAGGACCTCACCGCGTCCGCCGCGCGGGTCCGCGACGCCGGGCTCGCGGCGGCCGGCCGCCCCGGTGTGATCACGTACTCGAAGAGCGTCTTCATACCCCTCACGCGCCTCTGCCGCGACAAGTGCCACTACTGCACCTTCGTCACCGTCCCCGGGAAGCTGCGCCGCGCCGGCCACGGGATGTACATGTCGCCGGACGAGGTCCTCGACATCGCCCGCCGCGGCGCCGCCCTCGGCTGCAAGGAAGCCCTCATCACCCTCGGGGACAAGCCCGAGGACCGCTGGCCCGAGGCCCGCGAATGGCTCGAGGCGCACGGCTACGACGACACCATCTCCTACGTGCGGGCCGTCTCCATCCGCATCCTGGAGGAGACCGGCCTGCTGCCCCACCTCAACCCGGGCGTGCTGAGCTGGGCGGACTTCCAGCGGCTCAAGCCGGTCGCCCCGTCCATGGGCATGATGCTGGAGACCACCGCGACCCGCCTGTGGTCCGAGCCCGGAGGCCCCCACCACGGCTCCCCCGACAAGGAGCCCGCCGTCCGGCTGCGCGTCCTGGAGGACGCCGGACGCTCCTCCGTCCCCTTCACCTCCGGCCTGCTGATCGGCATCGGGGAGACCTACGAGGAGCGCGCCGAGTCGCTGTTCGCGCTCCGGCGCACGGCCCGCGCGTACCACGGCATCCAAGAGCTGATCATCCAGAACTTCCGCGCCAAGCCGGACACGGCGATGCGCGGCATGCCGGACGCCGACCTCGACGAGCTCGTCGCCACCGTGGCCGTCGCCCGGCACATCATGGGCCCGTCGGCCTGCCTCCAGGCCCCGCCCAACCTCGTCGACGGGGAGTACGCCCGCCTCATCGGCGCCGGCATCGACGACTGGGGCGGCGTCTCCCCGCTGACCATCGACCACGTCAACCCCGAGCGGCCCTGGCCCCAGATCGAGCGGCTCGCCGAGCAGTCCGCGACCGCCGGCTTCGAGCTGCGCGAACGGCTCTGCGTCTACCCGGAGTTCGTCCTCCGCGGCGAGCCCTGGCTCGACCCGCGCCTGCTGCCGCACGTACGGGCCCTCGCCGACCCGGAGACCGGCCTCGCCCGACCCGACGCCGAGGTCGTCGGCCGGCCCTGGCAGGAACCGGAGGAGGCGTTCACCGCCACCGGGCGCACCGACCTGCACACCGCCATCGACTCCGAAGGCCGCACCGGCGACCGCCGCGAGGACTTCGACCACGTCTACGGCGACTGGGAGGCCCTGCGCGAGGCCGCCGCGCCCGGCATGGTCCCCGAGCGCATCGACACCGACGTACGGGCCGCCCTCGCACAGGCCGCCGACGACCCGGAGCGGCTCACCGACGCCCAGGCGCTGGCCCTGCTGCACGCGGACGGGCCCGCCCTGGACGCGCTGTGCCGGATCGCGGACGAGCTGCGCAGGTCGGTGGTGGGCGAGGACGTCACGTACGTCGTCACGCGGAACATCAACTTCACCAACGTCTGCTACACCGGCTGCCGTTTCTGCGCCTTCGCGCAGCGCCGCACCGACGCCGACGCGTACACGCTGTCGCTGGACCAGGTCGCCGACCGGGCCGCGCAGGCCTGGGACGTGGGCGCGGTCGAGGTGTGCATGCAGGGCGGCATCCACCCGGACCTGCCGGGGACGGCGTACTTCGACATCGCGCGGGCGGTGAAGGCGCGGGTGCCCGGCATACACGTGCACGCCTTCTCCCCGATGGAGGTCGTCAACGGCGCCACCCGCACCGGCATGTCCGTACGGGACTGGCTGACCGCGGCCAAGGAGGCCGGCCTGGACTCCATCCCGGGCACGGCCGCGGAGATCCTCGACGACGAGGTCCGCTGGGTCCTCACCAAGGGCAAGCTGCCGACGGCCGACTGGATCGACGTCGTCACCACCGCCCACGACCTCGGCATCCGGTCCTCCTCGACCATGATGTACGGGCACGTGGACCAGCCCCGGCACTGGCTCGGGCACCTGCGCACCCTGGCCCGCATCCAGCAGGAGACCGGCGGGTTCACCGAGTTCGTGACGCTGCCGTTCATCCACACCAACGCGCCCGTCTACCTGGCGGGCATCGCCCGGCCCGGCCCGACCGTCCGCGACAACCGTGCGGTGACGGCGATGGCCCGGCTGCTGCTGCACCCGCACATCACCAACATCCAGACGAGCTGGGTGAAGCTGGGCGCGGAGGGCGCGGCGGAGATGCTCCGCTCGGGCGCCAACGACCTGGGCGGCACCCTGATGGAGGAGACCATCTCCCGGATGGCGGGGTCGGGCTACGGCTCGTACAAGTCCGTCCAGGACCTGGTCGCGGTCGCCGCGGCCGCGGGCCGCCCGGCCCGGCCCCGCACCACGCTGTACGGGGAGGTGCCGCAGGAGCGGCAGCGCGCGGCGGCCGCCTCGGACGGGCACCTGCCGGAGCTGCTGCCCGTCCTGGACTGAGGACCCGCCGGACCGGAGCGGGCCGCCGCGGCCGGCGGGGTGGACCTGCCGGACCGCGGCGGTACGGCGGCGGTAGGTCGAGCTTGATCAGGCGGTCGGCGAGGCGCAGGGAGCCGCCGCGGTCGGGGATGCGGTGAGCGCGGCGGTGACGGCGGCCGTCGCGAGGAGTGCTTCTTCGTGCCGCCGAGGCTCCGGGCGCGCGGGGAACACCGCGCGAACAGGGCATGGCCGAAAACGGCCACCTCGAAGGCAAGTGGCAAAACGTGCCATTAACGCATCACCGCACATCGGACACCCCTTACCGCGGCCGACTGCCACCTACCCGCACCCACCCCAGGACACGATCCGGCCTTTCTCTGCTCACTTACGGGTCTCTTGATCGCCTTCTTCCGGTTCTGATCAGGCATGTCCACTACAGTGCGCGCCAGAACACGCGGGGCAGTCGGGGGGCACCACGATGGACACGGCAACGAACGCCGCAGCGAACGCCGCAACGGACACCACCACAACAACGCCCACAACACCGCCCCCGGCGACGCCCACACCAGGAACGACAGCACGACCCACCACCCAGGGCGGCACCCTCGGCGGCCGCTCCCCCCTCGCCACCGGCCTGTGGGGCCGCACCGAACAACAGGACTTCCGCAGCCGCGTCCGCGGCACCCTCCTCGGCTCCGCCATCGGCGACGCCCTCGGCGCCCCCCTCAGCGGACTCTCCCTCGACGACATCCGCAGCGCCCACGGCCCCGCCGGCCTCACCGAGCCCGCGCCCGCCTACGGCCGCGCCGGCACCGTCACCTCCCGCACCCAGCTCACCCTCTTCACCGTCGACGGCCTGATCCGCGCCCACGTACGCCGCGACGCCGGCGCCTGGCACCCGCCCACCGACGTCCACCGCGCCTACCTGCGCTGGGCCGCCACCCAACACGACTGGGGCCCCGACGAACGCCGCGAGGACGACGGCTGGCTCGCCCGCCAGGAATGGCTCTACGCCCGCCGCGACCCCGACCGCACCTGCATGACCGGCTTCGCCGACACCACCCGCGGCACCCTCGACCGCCCCAAGAACCCCACCGCCCGCGACACCGCCGCCACCACCCGCTCGGCCCCCTTCGGACTCCTCGTCGGCTGGGAACCCGCCCTCGTCCTCCAACTCGCCGTCGAATGCGCCGTCCAGAGCCACGGCCACCCCACCGCCTACCTCTCCGCCGCCGCCCTCGCCGTCATCGTCCACGGCCTCACCCGCGGCGACACCCTCGACACCGCCGCCCAGCGCACCCTCGGTCTCCTCGGCAGCCGCTCCGGCCACCAGCCCGTCACCGACGCCCTCCAACGCGCCCTCACCACCGCCGCCTCCAGGGCCACCCCCTCCCCCGAAACCGTCGCCTCCCTCTCCCCCGGCGCAGGCAGCGACGCCGAGGACGCCCTCGCCGTCGCCGTCTACTGCGCCCTCGTCGCCGAAGACGTCCCGCACGGGCTGCGCCTGGCCGTCAACCACAGCGGCGACTCCTCCGCCACCGGCACCCTCTGCGGGGCCCTCCTCGGCGCCCTCCACGGCGAAACCGCCCTCCCGGCCGCCTGGCTCGCCGACCTCGAAGGCCGCGCCACCGTGCTGGAACTCGCCGACGACTTCGCCCTCGAAATGACCCAGGGCCCCACCCTCCACGGCCCCGCCGTCTCCGCCCCCGCCTGGCTGGCCCGCTACCCCCGCGCCTGACCGGCCCGCCCCCTGCCGCCGACCAGCCGATCCCCGTAGCGTGTGTCCCACCCGTCACGGAGGTGCCCACGCTCATGCGGATCGCCACGACCGTCTTCCTGACCGACCGGACCGTCACCCCCGTCCGCCTCGCCCTCAGCCTGGAGGAACGCGGCTTTGCCGGCCTCTACCTGCCCGAGCACACGCACATCCCGGTCTCCCGGGACACCGCGGCCCCCATGGGCGGCGAACTCCCCGAGATGTACGGGCGCACCCTCGACCCCTTCGTGGCCCTCGCCCAGGCCGCCGCCGTCACCGAACGGCTCCGCCTCGGCACCGGCATCACCCTCGTCGCCCAGCACGACCCCATCGTCCTCGCCAAGCAGATCGCCACCCTCGACCACGTCTCCAGCGGCCGTTTCACCTTCGGCGTCGGCTACGGCTGGAACGTCGAGGAGGCCGCCGACCACGGCGTCGACTGGCCCACCCGCCGCGAACTGGTCCGCGACCGCATGGCGTTGCTGCGCGCCCTGTGGGCCCCCGAGCCCACCGCCTACGTCGGCCGGTTCTCCTCCGTCCAGGCCAGCCAGGCCCACCCCAAGCCGGCCCAGCCCCCACGCGAACTCGGCCCCGGCCAGCCACTCCACGGCCCGCGCACCCTCCTCGGCGGCGCCGCCGGCCCCAAACTGTTCCAGGCCATCGCCGACCACGCCGACGGCTGGCTCCCGATCGGCGGCGGAGGCCTGACCGAATCACTGCCGGCCCTGCGCCAGGTCTGGGAGGCCGCGGGCCGCGACCCGAAGGCGCTCCAGGTCGTCCCGTACGCGGTCCACCCCAACCCGGGCAAGCTCGCGCACTACCGGGACCTGGGCATCGAGGAGGTGGTCCTCCAACTCCCCTCGGCCGACGAACCGGAGATCCTCCGCACCCTGGACACCTACGCCCAGTACCTCTGACCACCCCAGGAGGCCGCCCTTGCCGGGCCAACGGAAACGCAAACGGAAACGCGCCGCCGAACACGCCCGCAGCCGGCCCACCGTCCCGGGCCACTGGCAACCGGTGTTCTCGACGCAGGACCACGCCGAGTTCAAGGCGGAAATCAACCGCCTCCACCACACCGGAGCGGTCACCGACCCGCCCCAACTCAGGTGCGACATGTTCTGCGGCCGCCTGGAACACCCCACCACCTACAGGCTGAGCATCTTCGTCCCGGACACCCGGGACAAGGCGGCGGGTGGGGAGGGCGGTAACCGACGACCCGGCAGCGCCCTGCAGGGCGGGAGCGAAGAGGCGGGATCCCCCTACCCGGGATCGGAGGAGTGACCGGCGGCTGCCCGTCAGTCCCATCGTCCTTCCGGTTCGGGCCGCCCTGTCAAGGGCGCTCCTCCTTCGTCGTCGCGTCGCTGCGCGATGGCCTCCGGCCACCCTTGACAGCGCGACCCGAACCGGAATGCCGAAAGACTGCCGGGAAGCCCCCGGGGGAACGGCACGGGGGACCCTTCGACGACGGCCCCCGCCAGAGACCCGCCGGGCAAAGCCCTGACCCGCCACATCCCCGCCCCCAGAACCACCACCCCCAACCCACCACCACTCCGCCCCCGCCAGCGCCCCAGATCGCTACGCGCTCCTCGCGTCTCGGCGGCCGACCGCCGTCGTGGGCCGAGCGGCGCAGCAGACCGGCACGTGCGACGACCAGTTGGCGGCCGACCGCTGTCGTGGGCCGAACGGCGCCCCAGACCGGCACGTGCGGGAGCCAGTTGGCGGCCGACGATCACTTGACGTCGGGTAACGACGAGTGGCAGCGCATTCGCACCACAGAAGGCCGTCGGACACCAAACAGGGCGAGCTGCGTGCCGATCTGACCTGTTCCCAGCCCCAGACGGCCGCCAGGCGCCGTCTCGCGAGGAGCGCGTAGCGATCTGGGGCGCCTGACTCGCCCCGATGGGCTTCTCATCGACATTCCCTGCAGGTTGGGGCCGCCTCGCTCCCGAGCGGGCTCGGATACGGGCTTCAGGAGAGGCTTTTGGTGCTCGGGACCGCTCCGGGACCTGGCTGTCCCGGGGTGTGAGGGCGGATGCTGCGAGGCGGAACCGGGGGCCTGCGTCTCTGGCGGGGGCAGTCGTTGAAGGGTCCCCCTGGCCATCCTTCGGGGGCTTCCCGGCAGCTCTTTGGCGTTTCGGGGTGGGTCGGTCTGTCAAGGGTGGCCGAAGGCCATCGCGTAGCGACGCGACGACGAAGGAGGAGCGCCCTTGACTGGCCGGCCCGCACCGAAAGGACAATGGGCTGCCGGGAAGCCCCCGGATGCTCCTCCGACCCCGGGTGTGGGCGTCCCGCTCGCCGCGGCTCCCGCCCAGCGGCGCGCCCAGCCCCTGCCCCACCACCCCGGCTCATTCCGCCCCGCCCCACCCCGCCCGCTCCTCAACCCCCGCCCCGCCCCACCCCGTAGCCTCACCCCGTGATCACTTCTCGTACCCACGTTCGTGTCGCGCGCCCCAGCCTCGACCTCGGGGCGGCCGAGCGGTTCTACGTCGGCGGGCTCGGGCTCGCCGTGCTGTGGCGCAACAGCGAGCCGGAGCCCGGGGAGCACGAGCTGCTCATGGTGGGTCCGGCCGACGGCGGCTGGCACTTCGAGCTCACCCGGGACCCCCGCAGCCCGCTCGCGCCCTCGCCCACCGTGGACGACCTGTTCGTCGTCTACCTCGGCGAGCCGCCCGACGAGGCACTCGTCGAGCGGCTCCTCGCCCACGGCGGCACCCGGGTCACCGCCCACAACCCGTACTGGGACGAGTACGGCGTCACCATCGCCGACCCGGACGGCTACCGCCTCGTCCTCTGCTCCCGCACCTGGGGCTGACGACCGACAACCGCCGACCGCCGACCGCCGACCGCCGACCGCCGACCGCCGTCAACCGACGACCAACCGACGACCGAGCCCCCGCCCCCTACGGCAGCGCGCTCCGGCCCGGCCAGAACTGGGACAGGGCCGCCTCCTTGTACGGGGCCGGGCTCACGCTCAGCTCCCCCGCGAAGGGCCGGTCCAGGACCATCACCAGCAGCAGGCTGAAGCCGATCAGCCCGGCCACCGCCGAGACGAACAGCAGCTGCATCTTCAGGCTGCGCAATCCGAAGAGGAAGGTGAGCGGGAGGATCACCAGCGCGCCCCCGTACACCAGCAGCTGGAGCAGCATCGGCAGGGAGGTCCCGGCCATGTCGATGCGGGCCCGGCGCTGGGCGGCGACGTCGCTGAGGCGGTCGGCGGCCTGCTCGTAGAAGGTGGTCGTCCGGGTGCCGGTGGGCTCGTACGCCTGGAGTGCCTGGTAGAGGCCGTGGGTCTGTTGCGCGGTGGCGTCGTAGCTGGGGCGGCCCTCGCGCATCAGCGGCCACTGCACTTCGACGACGGAGTGGACGTACGCGCCGACCGCCTGCTCGACCCGGGTGCGTTCCTCCGGCGGGAAGGCCTCGGCGCTGCGGACGATCAGGGCCAGGTCGGTGGCCTCGCTGGAGACGATGCCCTGGGCGTTTTCGAGCTGGGTCCACAGGGTCACGACCACGAACGCGAGGATGATGCCGTAGATCGCGCCGAACATGCCGAGCGCGACGCCGACCATCTCGTTGTGCTCGCCGCCCGCGAGGTGCGGGAAGCGGCGGCGGGCGGCGAGGCTGCCGGCCACGGCCAGGCCCGTGAAGCCGCCCACCAGGAGGAGGCCGAGGGTGAGGGTGGAGCAGGAGTTGAGCAACCACAGGATCATGTGCTGATCAACGAGCCGGCGTCCGCGAGGTCAGCGCCCGGGCCTGCTGGGCCGGCCCGAGCCGCCCACCCTGGTCCCGTCCCCTCCCGCCGCGCTACTTGACCGACGGCGCCTGCGGCATCGTCTGGAGGGCGCTGCCCGCGCCCGCGAGGGAGGTGTTGGTGGAGCGGGCGGCGGAGCCGGCCACGGCGCCGGTGACGGCCAGGGCGGTCTTGGTGTCCTCCACGGCCTGGCCCGGGTGGTCGACGATGCCGCCGACGCGCTTGGCGAGCGGGGCGGCCGCCTGGAGGCTGGCATTGTCGGCGTGGGCGGCGCCCGCGGCGAGGCCGAGGGCTCCGGAGGTGAGGGCGAGGGCGGCGAGGCCGCGCCGCACGGCGCTTCCGGCGCCCGCTGCGGTCTTGGCGTGCTTCGCGTGCTTGGGGTTCTTGGCGTCCATGCCCCGTCCAACGACCTGGGGGGGGGGGGGGGGGGGGGGGGGGGGGGGGGGGGGGGGGGGGGGGGGGGGGGGGGGGGGGCGTGGGGGAGTTGGAGACAGAGAAAGAGGG
>NZ_JBVHVT010000117.1:0-20882 GCF_055564695.1 Streptomyces sp. NPDC029014 | reverse complement strand
GAGGATAGGAGAGGGTGTAGGGAGGGGGGGGTGGCTTGTTGCGGAACCTGGCCCCACACACCAGCACCAAATTCCCCCGGGGGAGAGGGTCGCCCCCCCCCCCCCCCCCCCCCCCCCCCACCCGCGTTTCAGGGCGCCCCCGCGCCCCCGCGCCCCCGCGCCCCCGCGCGGCCGGAACCCGTGCGTACGCCGCGACGACGACCGTGACCGCGGCGGCCGACGCAGAAGGAGGCGGGTCCGTGGCCGGCGGCCGTACCGGAGTCACATCAGCCTCGACGCCGAACTCGTGGTCGAGGTGATGGTCCTCGCCGGGGTCGGCTCGCCGCAGGACGCGGTGGAGGCCGTCGTACGCGACCACATCGCCCGCGGGTACCGCACCGAGGCGCGCAGGATCCAGTCGCAGGACGGCGCCCGGCAGGCCGCCGACACCGTCGAGCCGCCGCCGCAGGGCTGAACCTGCCCGCCGCGCGTGGCGCGTCCCCGGGCCCGGGCACCCGCGCGGCGGCACAGTGGGCGCCGGGAGCGGTCCGGCGCGGGCCGCTCCCGCCGACCGGAGCCGCAGGGAGCGTCATGACCGAGGCCGTGTCCAGACGTTCCGCGCTCCGGCTGATCGGCGCGGTCGGCGCGGCCCTCGGCGCGGCAGGCTGCACCCCCGCGGTACCGTCCGGCGGCAGCGCCCGTACCGCCCCCGCCGGCGCAGCCGGTCCGCCCGCCGCGGCTTCCGGCGCCGCCCGCGCCGCAGGTCCCGCCCGGCCCGGCAGCGCCGCCCGCGTGGAAGCCCTGCTCGACCGGCTGACCCTGGAGGAGAAGACCGCCCTCCTGCACGGCGCCCCGGACCCGGCTGCGCTCGGCCAGACCGGCTACCTCCCCGGCGTCCCGCGCCTCGGCATCCCGCCGCTGCGGCTCGCCGACGGCCCGGCCGGCGTCCGGGTGGCCCGCCCGGCCACCGCGCTGCCCGCCCCGGTCATGCTGGCCTCCGCCTTCGACCCCGCGCTGGCCCGCGAGTACGGCAGGACCCTCGGCAGGGAGACCCGCGCCCTCGGCCAGGACGTCCTCCTCGCACCCCTGGCCAACCTGATCCGCACCCCGTACGCCGGCCGGAACTTCGAGGCCTTCTCCGAGGACCCGCGGCTGACGGCGGACCTGGTCGCGGAGGTCGTCCGCGGCATCCAGGACGAGGGCGCCGTGGCCGCCGTCAAGCACTTCGCCCCCGGCAACCAGGAGCACGGCCGCGAGACCGTCGACGTCATCGCCGGCGAGCGCACCCTCCACGAAACCGAACTGCGCGGCTTCGAAGCGGCCGTGACCGCCGGAGCGGGCGCCGTGATGGGCGCGCACCACAAGGTCAACGGCACCCACGCCGGCCAGAGCCGGCCGCTGCTCGACGAACTGCTGCGCGGGCACTGGGGGTTCGACGGCTGGGTGGTGTCCGCCCCGGACGCCGCGCACAGCACGCTCGCCGCCCTCGGTGCGGGGCTCGACATGGAACTGCCCGGCGGCACCCGCTTCGGCGCCCCGCTGCACGAGGCGGTGCGCGCCGGCACCGTCCCCGAGGAAGCCGTCGACCAGGCCGCACGCCGGATCCTGGCCACCATGGACCGGTTCGGGCTGCTCGACGCCGAGCGCCCGCCCCGCCCCGCCCGCGACCCCGGCGCCGGGGCGCGGACCGCACGCCGGGTCGCCACGGCCGGAGCGGTGCTGCTCCGCAACGAGCGCGCCACCCTGCCGCTGGCCGGGGCGGCCGCCCGCTCCGTCGCCGTGATCGGGCCCACCGCCCTGGTGCCCTTCGTCAGTGGCGGCGGCAGCGCGCACGTGGTCCCCGACCGGGCGGCCGCCCCGCTCACCGCCATCAGACGCCGCGCCGGGAGCGGGGCCACCGTGCGCCACGCCCTCGGCGAGGACCTGTACGGCCGGCCGCTGCCGGCGAACCTGCTGGTCCCGGCCGCGGACCTGGACGACCGGAGCGTGCCCGCCGGGCGGACCTGGAGCCACGGGGCGGAGTTCACCCTCGCCGAGGACGACGAATGGACGCTGCTCGTCCACCACACCGGCAAGCGGCCGAGCGTACGCCTCGACGGCGAGGAGCTGTTCCCCGTGCGGCAGGGCGCGGCGGAGTCCGCCACGGGCGGACTGCTCGGCTCCGCCCCCGACGGGCTCGCCGTCCGCCGTCGCACCCTCGTCCTCAAGGCCGGCCCCCACCGGCTCGCCGTCTTCGCGGAGGGCGGGGCGAGGGGCGGCCGGTTCCGGCTGCGCCACACCACGGGGGCGACCCGGGCCGCGGACGTCGCCGATGCCGTCAAGGCGGCCGAGGCCGCCCGCAGCGTGGTCCTCTTCGCGTACGAGGACGCCGGCGAGGGCAGTGACCGCAGTTCGCTGGGGCTGCCCGGCGGCCAGGGCCGGCTCATCGAGGCCGTCGCCCGGGCCAACCCCCGTACGGCGGTGGTGCTCAACACGCCCTCCGGCACCACCATGCCCTGGCTCGCCCGTACCGGGGCCGTCCTGCAGATGTACTACCCCGGCCAGGAGGGGGCCGCGGCCACGGCCGCCGTCCTGTTCGGGGACACCGACCCGGGCGGGCGGCTCACGCAGACCTTCCCGGTCGACGAGAAGCGGACCCCGGTCGGCGGGGACCCGCTGCGCTACCCCGGGGTGGGCGGCCGGCAGGAGTTCTCCGAGGGCGTCCTCGCCGGGCACCGCTGGTACGACGCACAGCGCGTGGAGCCGCTGTTCGCGTTCGGGCACGGGCTCTCGTACACGACCTGGGAGTACCGGGACCTGGCGGTGCGGCCGGAGCGCGGCGGGCTGCGTGCGGAGTTCACCCTCCGCAACACCGGCCGCAGGAAGGGGACCGAGGTGGCCCAGGTGTACGTGGGCCCCTCCGCGGAGCTCGGGCTCGACCAGCCGGTGCGGGCGCTGGCCGGCTACCGGCGGGTCACCCTGGCGCCGGGCGAGGCCCGCCGGGTCACCGTCGACGTCGACGTGCGGGCGCTGTCCTCATGGGACCCGGAGCGGCGGGCCTGGGTGCCGGGGACGGGCCGGCGCGAGGTGTTCGCGGGCCGATCCTCCCGGGACCTGCCCCTGCGCGGCGAGGCTGTCGTCGAGGCCGCCGCCGGGAGCAGATAGGCTGCCCGTTCGGCGTGTCACGCGGGACGCGCCGGGACACCGGACGAATCGGAGGGCGCACCGGTGCACATCCAGGAATGGCTGGAGCACATTCCGGCGGTCAGCATCTATCTCCTGGTGGGCCTGGTCATCGGGCTCGAGAGCCTCGGCATCCCGCTGCCGGGCGAGATCATCCTGGTCAGCTCGGCCCTGCTGGCCTCCCAGCACGGGGAGATCGACCCCGTGGTCCTCGGGATCTGCGCGACGACCGGCGCGATCGTGGGGGACTCGATCGGCTACGCGATCGGCCGCCGCGGCGGGAAGCCGCTGCTGGAGCGGCTGGGGCGGCGCTTCCCCAAGCACTTCGGGCCGGCGCAGGTGGCCCAGGCCGAGCGCGCCTTCGAGCGGTGGGGCATGTGGGCCGTGTTCTTCGGGCGGTTCGTGGCGCTGCTGCGGATCTTCGCAGGGCCGCTGGCGGGCGTGCTCCACATGCCGTACTGGAAGTTCCTCATCGCCAACGTCTTCGGCGGCATCCTCTGGGCGGGCGGCACCACGGCTGTCATCTACACCATCGGCATCGTCGCGGAGCCCTGGCTGAAGGGCTTCTCGTGGGTGGCCCTGGTGCTGGCCCTGGTGATCGGCGTCACGGTGATGCTGGTGATGCGCAGCCGGATGAAGAAGGCCGCTGCCGGCGACTCCGCGGCCGAGCCGGTGCCCGCCGAGCACTGAGCCTCGTACGGCGGGCACCGGGACGGCGTACGGGCGGGCTACTCGCCCCGGGTGACCGCGGCGCGGTGCTGCTTCGCCAACTCCAGGTACATCGCGGCGTTGAGCTTGATGCCCTCGCGCTCCTCCTCGGTCAGCGGGCGCCGTACCTTGGCCGGCACACCGGCGACCAGCGAGCCGGGCGGGACCACCATGCCCTGCGGCACGAGTGCCTGTGCGGCCACCAGCGAGCCGGCGCCGATCACCGCGCCGTTGAGGACGGTCGCGCCCATGCCGATCAGGCAGTCGTCCTCCACCGTGCAGCCGTGCACCACGGCGTTGTGGCCGATGGAGACGCGCGCGCCGACGGAGACCGGGAACCCGGGGTCCACGTGCAGGGTGCAGTTGTCCTGCACGTTGCTGTCGGCGCCGAGCACGATCGGCCCGCAGTCGGCGCGCAGCACCGCCGAGTACCAGATGCTGGCGCCCGGGGCGAGGGTGACGTCGCCGACCACCACGGAGGTCGGCGCCGTGAAGGCGGTCGGGTCGATCCGGGGGCTCTTGCCGCCCACGCCCGCGACGAGTGCCCCGCCGGCGCTGCCGGGGTCCGGGTGTTCCGTCATGTTCTTCTTCCTCAGTCCTGTGTCCGCCGGGTCTGGTGTACCCGGTGTGGCTGACGTGTCGCGCTACCCGCACCGTAGGGCACGCCATGCGCGGCCCGGCGATGGGGTGAAGATCACGGCGCGGTCCGGGCACCCGGCGCGTTAACGTGGCCCGGTGCCGAAGAACCAGAACACGTTCTCATCCCTGACCACCCTGCGCCGCCGCGTCGCGGGCCGGATCGCCCACGGCGTCTGGCGCTGGATGCAGCAGGCCGGTGCGGTCACCGCCCGGACCCCGGGCGGGCTGCGCTTCGGCACGATCGGGGAGGGCACCCGCCTCGCCTTCCCCCAGGGCACCGTCTTCGGCGAGCCGTGGATCCACCTCGGCGAGTGCTGCATCATCGCGGAGCAGGTCACCCTGACGGCCGGCATGCTGCCGGGCCTCGACCTCGGCACCGAGCCCGTGCTGGTCATCGGCAACGGCGTGGTCCTCGGCCGGGACTCCCACGTCATCGCCGACGCCCCCATCACCATCGGCAACGACACCTTCTGCGGGCCGGGGGTGTACATCACCTCCACCAACCACAGCTACGACGACCCCCACGAGCCGATCGGCCGGCAGTGGCCGCGCAGCGAACCGGTGGAGATAGGACCCGGCTGCTGGCTCGGCACGGGCGCGGTGATCCTCCCGGGGGCGCGGCTCGGCCGCAACGTGGTGGTGGCCGCGGGCTCCGTGGTCCGCGGCGAGGTGCCCGACCACGCGGTGGTGGCCGGAGCCCCGGCGCGCATCGTGCGCCGGTGGACCCAGGAGACGGGCTGGCAGCCGCCGCTGCGCACTCCCGCACCGGTGCCGATCCCGGACGGGATGACCTCGGGTCAGCTCCGGGCCCTGGCGGAGCTCGCGGAAGCGGAGCAGCGGGCGGCCGGGGCGGAGGAGGACGCGGCCGTGGTGGTGCGGGAGCAGGAGCCCGGGCAGGCGACGGCCGTCGCGGGCGGCGGATCCGGCGGGCCGGTGCGCTAGCCGGCGGCCAGCAGAACCGTTCCGGCGAGGGCCAGTCCGGCACCGGCCGCCTGGACCGCGCGCAGTCGCTCGCGCAGCACGGCGAAGGCGGCGAGGGCGGTGACCACCGGGTAGAGCGAGGAGAGCACGGCGGCGACGGTGACCGGGCCGTTCTGCGCGGCCACGGAGTAGGTGCCGTTCGCCGCGACGTCGGCGAGCCCGACGAAGGCCAGCGCCGGCAGCAGCCGCCACAGGGTCCGCAGGCCCGTGCCCTCGGGCTGGGCGGGCGCACCGCGTCGGCTCCGCAACCACAGGACGCCGCCGCCCGCGAACACATTGGTCACGCGCTGGACGAACAGGGCGAGGAAGAGCCCCGTCACCGAGTCGGAGGCGTGCGAGATCAGCGCCATCACCGCGCCGAAGCCGAAGGCCGCCGTCAGGGTCAGGACCACGGCCTGGCGCTGTACGGGCGCCCCGCGCAGCTCCGGGCCGCCCGCGAGGACGATGCCGACGACGGCGATCGCGATCCCGGTGACCTGGCCGAGCCCGGGCTGCTCGCCCATCGCGAGCCCGACCGCGACGGGCACGACGACGCCGAGCGAACCCAGCGGCGAGACCACGCCCATCGGGCCGAGCGCCAGCGCCTTGTAGAAGCTGAACATGGCGACGGGCCCGACCAGGCCGGCGGCGACCGCGAACCACAGCTGCGGCCCGGCCTCCTGCCAGGCCGAGGTGGCGACCACGACCGAGCCGAGCGCGAGAACGGCGAGCACCTGCGAGGCCACGACCACGGTCAGGGCCGGCAACCGGCGCGTCAGCAGCCCGCCGCCGAAGTCCGCGAGGCCCCACAGCAGGGCCGTGGCCAGGGCGAAGAGGGAGGTCATGCGGGGGCCTCGCAGTACAGTGCGGTGAACGGTGGGGTGCAGTAGTGGATACCCCGCACGATAGTTCAGTCTGTTGGACTTGGGAATCCAGAATCTTGGACGGAATGGTGTCGGACTTCGAACAGCTCACGCAGGCGCTCGCCCGGAACCTCCGCCACTGGCGCGGCGAGCGGGGCTTCACCCTGGAGGCCCTGGCCGCCCGCGCCGGGGTCAGCCGCGGGATGATCATCCAGATCGAGCAGGCCCGTACGAACCCCAGCGTCGGCACGACCGTGAAGCTGGCCGACGCCCTGGGTGTGAGCATCACCACCCTGCTGGACCGCGACCGGACCCCGCGCGTCCACGTCGTCCTGCCGGGCCAGGGGGTGCGGATGTGGACCACCGGGGCGGGCAGCGGCGCGAGCATGCTCCTGGGCGACGACCGGCGCGGCCCCGTCGAGATGTGGAGCTACCGCCTGGAGCCGGGCGAGGGCGCCGAATCCGACGCGCACCCGTCCGGCACCTTCGAGATGCTGCACGTCACGACCGGGGAGCTGACCCTGCTGGTCGGCGAGGACCGGTACGCCGTCCCGGCCGGCGGCGCGGTCTCCTTCGAGGCCGACACCCCGCACGCGTACCGCAACGAGGGCGGAGAGCCGATGGAGATGACCCTGGCCGTCTCCATCCCGCCCGTCGGCGGCACGGCTACAGGGCGGGAATCTCAATAGCGGGGCAGCGGTCCATCACCATCTCCAGGCCCGCCCCGCGGGTACGGGCGAACGCGGCCTCGTCCACCACGCCGAGCTGGAACCACACGGCGCCGGCCCCCGCGGCCACCGCCTCGTCCGCGACCTGCCCCGCCAGCGCGCTGTTCACGAACACGTCCACCACGTCCACCTCGAACGGGATCTCCGCGAGCGAGGCGTACCCCTGCTCCCCGTGCACCGTCTCGGCCTTCGGGTGCACGGGGACCACCCGCTTCCCGAACCGCTGGAGCACGCGCGCCACCCCGTAGGCGGCCCGGTCCTGGTTGTCGGACAGGCCCACCACGGCCCAGGTGTCGCCGAGCTCGGTGAGGATCCTGCGGATGGTTGCCGGGTCGCCGTACACGGGTGCCGCCTCCTGATGTCTCGTCCGGGCCCTGCCCGGCCGGTGCGCCCGGTGCTCCGGACCGCAGCCGTGCACAACACGAACGCCGCGCCTCCGATTCCCCCTGACGGGCTCGGCGGGTGTCCGGGCGGCCGGGCCTCGTGCGGCCGGACCGCTTCCGGGCACGGCTTAGGGTGGAGCGGTGAAGTCCGACCAGTACGCGACGGTGGCCCGTGAGGGCGTGCACGAGTCCGAGATCAACCGCTCGCGGTTCCTGTGTTCGCTCGCTCCCGCCGCGACCGAGCAGGAAGCCCAGGAGTTCGTGGCCCGCATCCGCCGCGAGCACCCCACCGCCACGCACAACTGCTACGCCTACGTCATCGGCGCCGACGCCTCCGTCCAGAAGGCCAGCGACGACGGCGAGCCCGGCGGCACCGCCGGGGTGCCCATGCTGCAGATGCTGATGCGCCGCGACGTCCGGTACGCGGTCGCCGTGGTCACCCGCTACTACGGTGGCGTGAAGCTCGGCGCCGGCGGCCTCATCCGCGCCTACGGGGGCGTCGTCGGCGAGGCCCTCGACGTGCTGGGCACCGTCACCCGCCGCCGCTACCGGCTGGCCACCGTGACCGTCGACCACCAGCGCGCCGGCAAGATCCAGAACGATCTGCGGTCCACCGGCCGGACCGTCGTCGACCTGCGCTACGGGGCCGCCGTCGAGATCGAGGTCGCCCTGCCCGAGGACGACCTGCCCGGTTTCGAGGCCTGGCTCGCCGACACCTCGGCCGGCACCGCCGTCCTCACCCTCGGCGGTGAGACGTACGCGCCCTGAGCACCCCGGCGAGCAGTTAGCGTAGAGGGGTTCATCGGACGGCCAGGGCGATACGGGCGATACAGGGGGCGGACGGACATGTGCGCAGCGGCGGCCGGCGGGGCCGGCGAGTGAGGCTCCTGCACACCTCCGACTGGCACCTCGGCCGGTCCTTCCACCGCGTCAACCTGCTCGGGGCCCAGGCCGCGTTCATCGACCACCTCGTGGACACCGTCCGCGAACACGAGGTCGACGCGGTCCTCGTCGCCGGTGACGTGTACGACCGGGCCGTGCCCCCGCTGCCCGCCGTCGCGCTCTTCGACCGCGCCCTGCACCGTCTCGCCGACCTCGGCGTCCCGACCGTCATGATCTCCGGGAACCACGACTCCGCCCGCCGCCTCGGCGTCGGGGCCGGACTGATCGGCCGGGCCGGCATCCACCTCAGGACCGACCCCGAGGGCTGCGCCGACCCCGTGGTGCTGGCCGACGTGCACGGCGACGTGGCGCTGTACGGGCTGCCCTACCTGGAGCCGGCCCTGGTCAAGGACACGATCGGTGCCGAACGGGTCAGCCACGAGGCCGTCCTCGGCGCGGCCATGGACCGCATCCGCACCGACCTCGCCGGCCGCACGCCCGGCACCCGCTCCGTGGTCCTCGCCCACGCCTTCGTCACCGGCGGCCAGGCCAGCGACAGCGAACGCGACATCGCCGTCGGCGGCGTCGAGGCGGTACCCGCCTCCGTCTTCGACGGGGTCGACTACGCCGCCCTCGGCCACCTCCACGGCTGCCAGACCGTCAACGAACGGGTCCGGTATTCCGGTTCCCCGCTCGCCTACTCCTTCTCCGAGGCCGACCACCGCAAGACCATGTGGCTCGTCGACCTCGGCCCCGCCGGGGAGATCACCGCCGAGCGGATCGACACCCCCGTGCCGCGGCGGCTCGCCCGGCTGCGCGGCCCCCTCGCCGCACTGCTGGACGACCCGGCGCACACCGCGCACGAGGAGTCCTGGATCGAGGCCACCCTCACCGACCCCGTACGCCCCGACGACCCCATGGCCCGCCTCGCCGCCCGCTTCCCGCACACCCTGAGCCTCGCCTTCGACCCCGAGGGCCGCGAGGAGGACGGCGGCGCCACCTACGCCCAGCGGCTCCGCGGCCGCAGCGACCAGGAGATCGCCGAGGACTTCGTCGCCCACGTCCGCGGCGGCGGCGCCGACGAGGCCGAACGGGCCGTGCTCCGGGCCGCCTTCGAGGACGTGCGCACCGCGGCCGCCGATGGCCTCCAGGAGGCCCGCCGATGAGGCTGCACCGGCTCCGGATCACCGCCTTCGGCCCGTTCGCCGAACCCCAGGAGATCGACTTCGACGCCCTGTCCGCCGCCGGGATCTTCCTGCTGCACGGACCCACCGGCGCGGGCAAGACCTCCGTCCTGGACGCCGTCTGCTTCGCCCTGTACGGGTCCGTGCCCGGCGCACGCCAGGCCCCCGGCACCAGCCTGCGCAGCGACCACGCCGCACCCGCCACCCCGACCGAGGTCACCCTCGAACTCACCGCCGGCGGGCGGCGCCTGGAGATCACCCGGCGCCCCGAACAGGACCGGCCGAAGAAGCGCGGCACCGGCACCACCAAGGACAAGCCGCAGAGCTGGCTGCGCGAGTTCGACGGGCAGCATTGGGCCGCCCTCAGCCGCTCCCACCAGGAGATCGGCGAGGAGGTCGAGCAGCTGCTCGGCATGAGCCGGGAGCAGTTCTGCCAGGTCGTCCTGCTGCCGCAGGGCGAGTTCGCCCGCTTCCTGCGCGCCGACGAGCAGGCCCGCATCCGCCTGCTGAGCCGCCTCTTCGACACCCGCCGCTTCGCCGCCGTCGAGACCCTGCTCGCCGAGCGCCGCCGGGCCGCCGAGGCCAAGGTCCGGGCTGGCGACGAGAAGGTCCTCGGCACCGCGCAACGGCTCGCCCAGGCGGCCGGCGACAGCGCCGACCTGCGGGCCTGGCCCATGCCCGGCCACCAACCCGGCGACCCCGGCCTCGCCGGGGCCGTCCGGGCCTGGGCCGCCGTCGCGCGCTGCGCCGCCCGGGAGCGGCTCACCGTCACCGAGTACGCGCTGGCCGCCGTCGAGGGCCGGCACGCCGCCGCCCGCCGGGCCGCGGAGGAGGCCCGCGAGCTCGACCGGCTGCAGCGCCGGCACGCCGAGACCGCGCGCCGGGCCGCCCTCCTCGCCGAAGCGGCCCCCGAACGGCAGCGGATCCGTGAACTCCTCGACCGGGCCGGCCGCGCCGCCCTCGTCGCCCCCGCCCTGGAACTGCGCGGCGCGGCCGAGGCCGCCCACGTGGCCGCCGCCGGCGCGGAGGCGGCCGCCCGCGCCGAACTGCCCCCGCCCCTGGCCGGGGCCGGGCCGGAGCAGCTGGCAACCGAGGAACAGCGGCTGCGGGAGGACCTCGGCGCGCTGGGCGCCGGCCGGCGCGCCGAGGAGCGCAGCGCCGAGATCGGCCGCGAGCGGGCCGCCCTGGAGCGCGAAGCCCGCGCCGCCGAGGAGCAGCTGCGCGAGTCCGCCGAGTGGCTGGCCGGCTGGGAGGACGCCCGCGCCGCGCTCGCCGGCCGCGTCGACGCCGCACAGCAGGCCGTGACCCTGGCCGAGCAGCTCGCCGGGAAGCTGGAGCCCGCCCGGCTCCGCCTGGAGGCGGCCCGGCGGCGCGACGCGCTGGACGCCGACGCGCAGCGCGCCGCCGGCGAACTGGCCTCCGTACGCGAGGAGTCGGCCACGGCCCGGGAGACGTGGCTGGAGCTCAAGGAGGCCCGGCTGCGCGGGATCGCCGCCGAGCTGGCCGCGGCGCTGGTGGCCGGCGAGCCGTGCACGGTGTGCGGTTCGGCCGCACACCCCGACCCGGCCCGGCCCGCCCCCGGGCACGTGGACCGGGCCGCCGAGGACGCCGCCCACGCCCGCTACGAGCACGCCGAGGAGCGCAGGGCCGCCGTCGAGCGGGCCCTCGCCGCCGCCCAGCAGGCCCGCGCCGGAGCCGCGGCCGCAGCGGGCGACGCCACCACCGCCGACCTGATCGCCCTGACCGCGGACCTCAGCTCCCGGCACGCCGCCGCCCACGCCGCCGCGGCCGGCCTGCACACCGCCCGTGAGCGGCTGGCCCGCGCCGAACGCGAGCACGCCGCACGCAGCACCGACCGGCTGGAGGCCGAACGCCGGGCCGCCGCCAGGGCCTCCCTGCGCGAGGCCCTGGACGGGGAGCAGGCCTCGCTGGAAGCCGGGCTGGCCCTGCTCCGCGGCAACGCGCCCACCCTCGCCGCCCGCGCCCGGATCCTGGAGGACCGGGTCCGGATGGTCGCCGCCGCCGGAACCGCGCTGCGCCGCTCCGAGACCGCCGCCGCCCGGCTCAAGGAGGCCGACGGCCAGCTCGCCGACGCCGCCTTCAAGGCCGGCTTCGACACCGTCGAGGCGGCGGCCGCCGCCGTGCTCCCGGACCGTGAACACAGCGCGCTCCAGCACCGCCTGGACGCCTGGCGGGCCGAGGAGGCGACGCTGGCCGACCGCCGCGGCGAGGCCGACACCGCGGCCGCGGCCGCCCTGCCCCCGGCCGACCCGCACGCCGCCGGGGCCGAGGCCGAGCGGGCCGAGGCGCTGGTGCGCTCCGCCTCCTCCGCCGTCGACGCGGCGCGGGTGCGGTGCGCGGAACTGGACCGGCTCTCCCGGCAGGCGGAGCACGAGCTGCGCGCCCTCGGCCCGCTGCGCGAGGCCTACGAGCGGGTGGCCCGACTGGCCGGTCTGACCGCGGGCACCTCCGCCGACAACGAGCGCAAGATGCGGCTGGAGGCGTACGTGCTGGCGGCCCGCCTGGAGCAGGTCGCGGCCGCGGCGACGGTCCGGCTGCTGAAGATGTCCGGCGGCCGCTACACCCTCGTCCACTCCGACGCCAAGGCGAGCGGACGCGGACGCTCCGGTCTCGGGCTGCACGTGGTGGACGCCTGGACCGGCAGCGAGCGCGACACCGCCACCCTGTCCGGCGGCGAGACCTTCTTCGCCTCCCTCGCCCTCGCCCTCGGTCTGGCCGACGTGGTCTCCGACGAGGCGGGCGGGGTGCGCCTGGACACCCTCTTCATCGACGAGGGCTTCGGCAGCCTGGACGACCAGGCGCTCGACGAGGTCCTCGACGTCCTGGACTCGCTGCGCGAGCGGGACCGCAGCGTCGGCATCGTGAGCCACGTCGCCGACCTGAGGACCCGTGTGCAGGCACAGCTGGAGATCGTCAAACAGCGCGGCGGTTCGGCGGTCAGGCACCGCACGGCCGCCGTCACGGACTGAGCGGGCGGCGGGGCAGCGGCGAGGAGTACACGACGCTCGTGGTGACGGCGCCGAGCCCGGAGATCCGGCCGGCGACCTCCTCCAGATGGCCCATCGAGCGGGCGGCGACCTTCAGCACGAAGCAGTCGTCGCCCGTGACGTGGTGGGCCTCCAGGATCTCCGGCGTCGCCTCCAGCAGGTCGTGGAACGGCTTGTAGTTGCCGTGCGGATAGCGCAGCCGCACCAGCGCCAGGATCGACTTGCCCAGCTTCTCCGGGTCCACCACGGCCGTGTACCCGGTGATCACGCCGGCTTCCTCCAGGCGGCGCACCCGCTCGGTGACGGCGCTGGCCGACATGGAGACGGCCCGGGCGAGGTCGGCGAAGCTGGCCCGACCGTCCTCCTGAAGGGCGGCCAGGATGCGCCAATCGGTGGTATCGGGAGAATACTCGGTCATACGGCTGGTGTAGCAGGGGAATCCCCGGCCAAACAAGAGGAGCGCCGGGGAAAGTCCCTTTCCGGGTGATCGATAGGCTCATAGATTCGGGGACATGACGACGACACCGCCCACCTCCGCGCCCGCTTCCGCTTCCGCTTCGGCCTCCGGCTCTGCCGGTACCACCGTGCCCGAGAACCCCGTACTCCGGGTGCCCCCGGTCACCCCCGCCGCGGCCGCCGCCTACTTCGCGGCCAGCCTCGCCTTCCACGCGGACGTGTCCGACGTCGCCGCCGCCTTCGAGGCCCACCGCGAGCAGGGCGCCGCCCTCGGCTTCCAACTCGTCGACTCCCGCTCCACCCCCGCCTGGGACCAGGCCCACGTCCCCGGCGCGGTCCACCTGCCGACCGCCCTGGTCCCCGAGCAGGCCGAGCAGCTCCTCGACAGGAACGTCCCCGTGGTCACGTACTGCTGGGGTCCCGGCTGCAACGGCGCCACCCGCTCCGCGCTCGCGCTGGCCCGGCTCGGCTTCCAGGTCAAGGAGATGCTCGGCGGCATCGAGTACTGGATCCGCGAGGGCTTCGAGGTCGAGACCTGGCAGGGCGGCCGGCAGCGCGCCGAGGCCGACCCGCTGACCGCGCCCACCGGCTCCGACGACTGCGGCTGCTGATGCTGGCGCCGACGCTCGTACGGGCCGCCCGCATCCCCTCGGGGCAGCGGGCGGCCCGTACGCCCGGGACCGGTGCCTCGCGTCAGAGCTGCGACAGCTCGTCCACCAGGTCGTCCAGGCCCAGCGAACCCTGCGAGAGCGCCGCCATGTGCCACGCCTTCAGGTCGAACGCCTCGCCGTGCGCGGCCCGGGCGTTGTCCCGGCCCAGCAGCCAGGCGCGCTCGCCCAGCTTGTAGCCGATCGCCTGGCCCGGCATCGACAGGTAGCGGGTCACCTCGCTCTCGATGAAGTCCGCGGGCCGGCTGTTGTGCTGCGCGAAGAACTCCTGCGCCAGGTCCACGGTCCAGCGCTCACCGGGGTGGAACGGCGAGTCCGCCGGGACCTCCAGGCCCAGGTGCATGCCGATGTCCACGATGACCCGCGCGGCCCGCATCATCTGGCAGTCGAGGTAGCCCAGGCGCTGCTCGGCGTCCTTCAGGTAGCCCAGCTCGTCCATCAGGCGCTCCGCGTACAACGCCCAGCCCTCGACGTTGGCGCTGACCAGGCCGACGGACGCCTGGTAGCGGGAGAGCCGGTCCGCGACGTGCGTCCACTGCGCGAGCTGGAGGTGGTGGCCCGGAACCCCCTCGTGGTACCAGGTGGAGACCAGGTCGTAGACCGGGAAGCGGGTCTGGCCCATCGTCGGCAGCCAGGTGCGCCCGGGGCGGGAGAAGTCCTCGGACGGGCTCGTGTAGTACGGGGCCGCGGCGCCGCCCGCCGGGGCGATGCGGGACTCCACCCGCTTGACCCGCTCGGCGAGTTCGAAGTGGGTGCCGTCCAGGTTCTCGACGGCCTCGTCCATCAGGCCCTGCAGCCAGGACTGGACCTCGTCGACGCCGATGTGGGTGCCGTGCTCGTCCAGGTGCCGCAGCGCGTCCCAGGGGCCGGCGCCGGGCAGGATCCTGGCCGCCTCGACCTTCATCTCGGCCAGCAGCCGGTGGTACTCCGACCAGCCGTAGGCGTACGCCTCGTCCAGGTCCAGGTCCGTGCCGTTGAAGTAGCGCGACCAGCGGGCGTAGCGCTCGCGGCCCACCGCGTCCGGGGCGCCGGCGACGGCCGGGGCGTACACCGCGCGCATCCAGTCGCGCAGTTCCGTGAGGGCGGCGGTCGCGGCGCCGGCCGCCTGCTCCAGTTCGGCGCGCAGGGCCTGCGGGCCGCGGGCGGCGAACTCGCCGAAGAAGCCGCCGCCCGCGGTGCCGCCGTCACCGTCGCCGGGGGTGTCCTCGCCGGCCCAGATGGTGAGCTGGCCGATGAAGGTGTCGGTGGCGCGCGGACCGCCGTACAGGCCGCGGTCGAGCCCCAGTTGCAGGCTCTCGCGGTAGCCCGCCAGGGCGGCGGGTACCGCGCGCATCCGTTCGGCGATCGCGGCCCAGTCCTCGTCGGTGTCCGCCGGGGTCAGCGGGAAGACCTCGCGGATCGCGTGTGCGGGGGAGTGGATGTTGCTGACGGCTCGCAGGTCCTCGTCCGCCTCGTGCACGGCGAGTTCGGCGGTGAGGCGCTCACGCAGCAGGCGGGCGCAGCGGCGCTCGGCGTCGCCGTCCGCGCCGGGCAGCCGCTCGGCCGCGTCGAGCCGCGCGAGCGTGGCGCGGGCCAGGTCGGCCACGGCCGCCCGGCCGGCCGGCGAAAAGTCCGGGAGCCTGCCGGAGCTCGCGGCGACACCGAGGTAGGTGCCCGTGATGGGGTCGAGGGCGATGAGGTCGTCGACGTAGGCGTCGGCGACCTGACGGGGCAGCCGGGACGCGATGTCGCTGCGGAGGGTGTCTGACATGCGGACATCTTCGTATGCACGAAGGGTCCGCGTCATCACCGTTCGCTGTCGGCCTGCTGACGCTGCGCGTTCAGGGCCGCGCCGGGCAGCCCGTACGGGAGCCCGGTGCCGGCGGCTGCCCCGTCGAGGCGGGCGGTGATCACGAGGGTGCCGTCCTCGACCAGGTAGTCGAGGGGGAGGTCGAGGCCGCGCATGGCCGCGACCATGCCGGTGTTGGAGGACTGGGTCACGGCGTACACGCTGGAGCAGCGGGCTTCGACGGCCAGCGCGACGAGCCGGCGCAGCAGCTCGGAGCCGATCCCGCGACGCTGCCAGTCGTCCTCGATCAGGAGCGCGACCTCGGTCTCGTCCCCGTCCCACAGCAGGTGGCCGAGGGCGACCAGCTTGCCGGAGGCGGTGGTCGCGGCCAGCGTCCGGCCGAAGCGCGGGCTCAGCAGGTGGTCGAGGTAGCGGTCGGCGTCGGCGACCGGGCCGTGGTAGCGCAGGCCCAGGGTGCGCTCGGAGCAGCGGTCGTGCATCGCGCGGGCGGCGGGCAGGTCGGACCGGTCGGCGCGGCGCACGGTGATCTCGTTGCCCTCGGGCAGGGTCAGCACGTCCTGGCTGCGCGGGATGCGCGGGCCGAGCCGGGCGTCGAGTTCGACGAGGGCCCGGGCCCGGGCGAACTCGGTCGGGGTGAACGGCAGATGGGGCCGTTCCACGGTGAGGGCACCGCCCGAGGGGTCGCGCAGCCGCATCACGGTCGCTTCGAGGACGCCCTCGACGGGGGCGTCCGCGCCGACGTTGGGACGGCCGGAGAGGCTGGTCGCCGGGATGGAGTGGATGGTGCAGCGGCCGAGCAGTTGGCGCAGCGCGAGCGGCAGTTCGGCGGCGTCCAGTGCGGTACGGGTCGCCAGGCCCAGCACCCGGGTCGGGGTGTCGACGAGGTCGTGCGCGTCGGCCCGCTCGATCCAGGTGTCCCTGCCGCCGGCGCCGGCGGCCGCACGGGTGAGCTCGGCGGGCGGCAGCTGCTGCGGGGCGCGCAGCAGGAACTCGTCCACGGTGCCGCCCTCGGGCAGCGGATGCGTCTGCAGGTTCAGGATGTCCACGCCGTGCGAGGCGAGTGCAGTGCACAGGGCGGCGAGGCTGCCGGGCTCGTCGCGCACGGTCGTCCGCATCCGCCACAGCGAAGCCGTGGCGGTCGCCCCGTCGTCGGGGGAGCCCGCCGCAGGCCGGGCCGGGGCCGGAGCCGCCGCCGAGCCGGCGGCACCCGTACCGGAGGGGCCCGTGCCCGCGGGCGGCGGTGCATGGCTGTGGCGGCGCGCCCACCAGGTGTGGAAGGCCGCCGTCACCAGGAGTGCGACGGCCGAGGCGACCAGCAGGCCGGGGCCGCTCGGGCCGTGCACGACGAGGTTCGCGATGCCGTCGGCGACCGCGACGGCGCAGAAGAGCGCGGCCAGCTCGACGACGTCGCGGCGCCAGTGGTGGTGGCGGTGGGAGCGGTGGGCGGTGGCGTGCGTGCGTTCAGTCATGCATGCCACTGTGACGCAGGGGTGTTGCGTGGTTACGAACGATCTGTGACCGCTCGGTTAAGCGTCCATCTGGCCGATTTCGCCCTCATTGCCGCTCCCGGCGGCCGCCTTACTGACCCACGCGGCCCGGCTGGAGCGTCCTGGTGAAGAGTACGACACCGCCCTGGCGCCGCAACTGCACGGTCAGTTCCCCGGAGTCGCCGTCGATCTCGACCTCCCCGAAGTACGGTGGGTTCTCGGACGGCGACATGTTCGCGAACGGGGCCGACCGGACGAACTCCGTGCGGGGTCCGAACGTCGCGTCCAGCTTGCCGGCGGGGAAGCCGCCCGCCCCGACGGGACCGGAGACGAACTCCCAGAAGGGTGCGAAGTCGGCGAAGGCGGCCCGCTCGGGGGCGTAGTGGTTCGCGGCCGTGTAGTGGACGTCCGCGGTCAGCCAGAGGGTGCCTGTGATGCGCTGGTGCTTGATGTGGCGTAGGAGTTCGGCGATCTGGAGCTCGCGGCCCAGCGGCGCGCCCGGGTCGCCCTGGGCGACGGCCTCGAAGTTCGCGGCGCCGTCGGGCACGACGATCCCGAGCGGCATGTCCGCGGCGATCACCTTCCAGGCGGCCCGCGACCGCGACAGCTCGCGCTTGAGCCACGCCAGCTGCTCGACGCCCAGGATGCCGATCGGGTCGTCGCTCTGGCGGCCGGGGGAGTTGGCGTTGCGGTGGGTGCGCATGTCGAGCACGAACACGTCGAGCAGCGGGCCGTACCGCATCACCCGGTACATCCGGCCCTCGGCGCGGCCGCCGCGCAGGTCGGTGACGGGGAAGTACTCGCCGAAGGCCTGGCGGGCGCGGGAGGCGAGGGTGTCGACGTCCCGGACGGTGTAGCGGGGGTCGTCCAGCAGCTGGCCGGGGTACCAGTTGTTGCGCACCTCGTGGTCGTCCCACTGGGCGAGGACCGGCACTTGGGCGTTGAAGTCGCGCAGGTTGCGGTCGAGGAGGTTGTAGCGGAAGTTGCCGCGGAACTCGTCCAGGGTCTCGGCGACCTTCGACTTCTCCTCGGTGGTGACGTTGTGCCAGGTGCTGCCGTCGCGCAGCGGGACCGAGGCCTGGATGGGCCCGTCGGCGTAGACCGTGTCCCCGCTGAAGAGGAGGAAGTCGGGATCGCGTAGCCGCATCTCGTCGAACACGCGGTAGCCGCCGAGGTCGGGGTTGATGCCCCAGCCCTGGCCCGCGAGGTCCCCCGACCACAGGAAGCGCACGTTCCGGCGGCGCGAGACGGGGGTGGTGCGGAACGAGCCCTGCACCGGCCGGCTGCAGCGGCGCGGGTCGCCCGGATCGGCCAGGAGCACCCGGTAGTGGATCTGCTGGCCCGGGGGAAGGTCGCGCAGGGTGACGGTGCCGGTGTGGTCGGTGCCGGGGCCGAGGTAGGGGCCGTCGTGGTGGCGGACGCCGTAGCGGAAGGACTCGCTCGGGGAGGTCTGGACGTACATCCGCGCCGGGCGGTCCGAGCGCGTCCAGACGGTGGCCGAATGGGCGGTGATCTCACCGGACTGGACGCCCCACGGCGCGTCCGGCCGGCCCGAACGGGTGAAGGCCGGGGCCGCCGCGGGCCCGACCGCGCCCGCAGTCCGGCCCGCGGTGGCGGTGGACGAGGCGAACGCCTGCGTGCCGAGCGCGCCGGACAGGGCAAGGCCCACCGGAACGGCGATCGAACCGCCGAGCAGGGACCGTCGGGTGTACGGCA
Source organism: Streptomyces sp. NPDC029014 (assembly GCF_055564695.1). NCBI lineage: Bacteria > Bacillati > Actinomycetota > Actinomycetes > Kitasatosporales > Streptomycetaceae > Streptomyces > Streptomyces sp. NPDC029014. Next base: position 2,270 of record NZ_JBVHVT010000117.1, on the reverse strand, counting down.
TGGGTGCCATCGGAGCGTCTCCAGGGCCGACCGGGGAAGGGTCGGACCAGTGTGCCGAGGCACCCCGGCCCGCCCGCGTCGCACACGCGAACCCCGGATGAACAGCCGCCGGACGTCATCCCACCTCGGTGTTCGCGGTCGCCCGCACCGTGTCCAGGACCACCCGCACGACCAGCGCCGGGTCGTCGTTCATCGGGACGTGGCCGCAGCCCGGCAGCCGCACCAGCCGGGCACCGGGCACGACGTGCTTGGCCCGCACGCCCTGGCGGGGCAGCAGCAGCCGGTCCCGGGAACCCCAGGCGATGGTGACCGGCAGCCCGGGGACGTCCTCGGTGAACCGTACGGAGCGGCCCGCCGCCAGGGTTTCCTCGAATCCGGTGGCCTCGCGCAGGGCGAGGGTCTCGGCGACCACGGCCGCGGGCGAACGGCGGGCCGGGCGCGCGTAGATGGTGCCGGTGAGGGCCGTCCGGCCGGCGGCGCTGTGCGAGAGCCGTTCCAGGGTGGACAGCGGCAGGGCCATCGCACCGACGCGCATCGCGCGCAGCGTGGCGAAGGCGTACCTGCGCTCCGCCTCGGTCCAGAAGCCGGCAGGAGAGAGCGCGGTGACCGAGCGGGCCAGGCTGCTGCGGCCCATCTCGAGGGCGAGGAGGCCGCCGAGGGAGTTGCCGACCACGTGCGGGCGTTCGGCTCCCAGGGCCGCGCAGAGCGAGCCGAGCGCGGCGGCGACGGTGCCGAGGTCGTACGGGACCCCGTCGGGCAGGGGCTCGGAGAGGCCGAAGCCGGGCAGGTCGACGGCGATCACATCGTGCTCGGAGGCCAGGATGTCGGTCACCGGGTGCCAGGCCTGGAGGTGGTGGCCTATGCCGTGGAGCAGGAGGAGCGGTTCGCCGGAGCCCTTGCGCTCGTAGGTGACGGTGGTGGTGCGGGGGCCCAGCGGCGAGTCGATCGGGAAGGAGACCGTGGCCGTCATGCTGCTCCTCGTCGGGTGGAGGCGTGTGAGACAGGCTGTCAGTAATCGCTATGGTCATGATTACCGTCCGGTAGGCCTTGACTACAAGCCTCCGGCGCGTGTCGGAGCAGCTGAGTCCGGATCTCACGGCACGCCCTTGAGGGCGGCGCGAACATCGTATGAACGGCTTGATGCGTATGCCCGATCTGCCCGGTAAAGGGGTGAGGATTGGTCTTGACCAAGGTGCTGCACCGACCTATGGTCGCAAGGGATAGTGCAGGAACCTTTAATAAACAAAGGCGCGGAACTGCCGCTGGAACACGGCGATTGCAGCGATGGCAGGAGGAGTCAGGGTGGGGACCACGCAGCTGGAAACGGTGCCGGAGCCGAAGTACTGGCACCTGAAGACCGTTCTGAGCGAGGCGCTCGACCAGGACTTCGCCGTCGGTGAGGTCCTGCCGAACGAGCGGGAGCTCGCCGCCCGCTTCGGAGTGGCGCGCGCGACCCTGCGCCAGGCGCTGGAGCAGCTCGAACTGGAAGGCCGCCTGCAGCGCCGCCGCGGAGTCGGCACCACCGTCGCCCCGCCGCGGGTCGGTGTCGCCGTCGGCACCCCCCGCCACAGCTGGCCCGGCGAAGCCGCCGACGGCTGGGAGGCCGTCGACGCCGTCGACGCGCCCGTGCCCGCCGCGGCCCTGAAGCTGCTGGGCGTCCCCGCCGACCAGCCCGTGCACACCGTGCGCCGGACCCGGATCACCCAGGGCCAGGCCGTCGCGGCCGAGCTGCTGTACGTGCCCGCGGCCTCCGTGCCCGGGCTGTCCGCGATCGACGCGCCCGCGGGGGCCGTCCGCGCCCGCGCCGTGCTGCGCGAGCTGCAGCGGCTGGCCCTGGAGGGCCAGGACCGCTCGGTCGAGCTCGGCTCTGCCCGCGCCGACGACGCCAAGGAGCTGGACCGCCTGCCCGGAGCCCCGGTACTGGTGGTCACCACCCGCTTCCTCACCACCGGGGGCACGGCGGCCGTCTCCGTCGCCACCTACCGCGCGGACACCTGCCGCCTCACCTTCGGGGACTCCGGCGACGTCGAAATAGCCCACGAGACCCGCGCCGCGTCCTGACCTGCGCTCCGCCCCCGCACCCCGACGGCCCCCGGCCCCTTGGGTTCAAGGGGTCGTCGCAACACCGCCTGGTTTCAGGTGGTGAGTAGATCACGTAGACGCTCGGCTGGGGTGTCCCAGTCGAGCGTTTTGCGTGGGCGGCCGTTGAGTTCCTGGGCGACGTGTTCGAGGTCTTCGGGACTGTGGACGCTCAGGTCGGTGCCCTTGGG
>NZ_JBVHVT010000116.1:0-21266 GCF_055564695.1 Streptomyces sp. NPDC029014 | reverse complement strand
CCCTCTCTATTGCGGGGGTGTCCGTGCTGGTCCACCCCCCTTCCCCCCCCCCCCCCTCCCCCCCCCCCCCCCCCCCCCCCCCCCCCCCCCCCCCCCCCCGCCACGATCAGCACGCGCTTGCGCCGCCTCGTCTCTGCCGGGTCTGGGGCTGCCCGGCATGCGGGGCGTCGGCATCCGGGCCGCAGGACGGGCCGGCGCCTGATGCCCGGGGGCGTTTCGGGGGCCTCGTGGGCAGGGCGCTGCCAGGCGCCGAGCCACTCCCCCACCCGGTGCTCGTCGTCACGGGCCCGGACGAAGGCCGCCACCCACTCCCGGCGCGGCAGCGTCTGCTTGCGCAGCACGTCGGCGACCGTGATGCGCGGCAGGACGTCGCCGGTCCGCCGCCCGGCCACGGGCCGCGGCGAGCGGGGATCGCCGCCCGGCTACGACTCGGCACCGGTACGCTTCGCTTTCCGGGGCGGCCGGTCTCCTGCTACGGACGCACCGGCGGGAGCGGCCCGTCACGAACACGGACGCCGGCTGCTTCGCCCCTTCCCCGCTCCCCCTTCTGTGAGGGTGGGCACAGAGCTCGTAAAGGGGCTCGCTCCGTGGGAGTCCGGTCACCAGACTGGACGGATGACGACTCGGCCGGCGCCTTCCCAGCCTCTGCTCGCTGTCCTCTTCGACTCGGGCGGTGTGCTGATGCAGCCGATCGGCGGCCGCTGGAACCCGCGGGCCGACTTCGAGCAGACCGTCCTCGCCCACGCCCCGTCGCTCACACCCCGGCAGTTCGCCTCGGCCATCGCCGCGGGCGACCGCTTCTTCGCCGCTTCGCCGTCGACGCCCGACTACGACGACTACCACCGGGTGATGCTCCGTCACCTCGGCGTGGACCCGACCGCGCGGCTCCTCGCCGACCTACGCCGCGATGTGCCTCCGTCAGCGTTCCTGGAGACGTACCCGGACGTCGAGGAGACCCTGGAGCAGCTGGCCCAGCTGGGGGTGCGGATGGCCGTGGTGTCGGACGCCTGGCCGAACCTGCCCGACCTCCACGCCGGGCTCGGGATCGACCGGTTCTTCGAGGCGTACGCGATCTCCGCAGTCCTGGGCTGCAACAAGCCGCACCCGCGCATGTACCACCACGCGAGCACCGCCCTGGGCATCCCACCCGCGCAGTGTCTGTTCGTCGACGACGACCCGGAGCTGGTTGCCGCGGCGATCCGACTCGGCTATGTGGGACGCGCGGTGTGCCGGGACCCGGCCGTCGTCCCGGATGTACCCTTCGTCACCTCCTTGAAGCAGCTGCCAGAACTGTTCCTACCTGAACGTCGGCGGAGGAGTTGAAGCAGAGGCGTTGGTCCGCGGACCGGCACGTTACGGCAGCGTCAGCGAAGGAGTTCACCGTCCACGACGTAGGCTCGGCGCGGGTCCCCGGTGACGTGGCCACGGCCCTGCATGTCGTCCCAGCACGGCACAACGAGCCACTCGACGAGGTCCGGCTGAAGCCGTCCAATCCGCGCTACCTGCGGAAGGACTTCGCCGGACCACGAGGCCGGCTTCAGTCCCAATCGGCAGTCCGACATCAGCCGGTCAAGGGCCTCATGACGATTCCCTCCCCTGACACGTCCGTCTCCAACCACGCCCTGGCCTTGGCCAGGTCCGTCGTCATCGTGCACAGGGTCCACGGGGCTGTCAGGGCTCGGGTGGTGAACAGTTCCAGCCGTGTGCGCCACTGCGCGTACGGGCGCTTCAGGACTCCTGGCTGTCGAGCTGCAACACGCGTTCACCGCGAGCCAGACGATCGGTGTGACGACCGCAGTCACCTCGGCAAGGCCGAAGCCCAGCGGTTCAGCCCGACGGCGGCTGCGAACATCCGTGACACGGCCGGGTCGTCGAGATGGGCCAGGGCGGCGAGCACCGGCGTTTCCTCCGGCACGGGCTCCGTGACCACGGCCCGAACGGCCGTCGATGCCATCACCCAACCTCCTCGGTCACGTAGGAACGCACGAGCCTATGCCCGCGGCAGCCCCCGGAAAGCGGTGACCCGGCGACCGCTGGTCATGACCTCGGCAAGACGTGACGCCTTCTCGGAAAGGCCGATCCAGCTTGTACGGCAACGGTCTTTGCAGTGCCGGTTGGGTGGTTTCGGGTGGGGCGCCCCGCGTCGGTTGTAGTGGCTGACGCGGGCTTGGAACTGTTGTCTGCGCCGCCGGTGTGACCGGTGCAGGATATGGTCGACGGCTGCCGGACTGCGGTGGGCGAGGAGGTGGATCAGGGGCGGAGCTCGGGCAGTCTGAGGGGGGACGAGGCCGGAGGGTACGTTTCGGCTTTACCTGGACCCGCCTTACGGGCCCGCAAGAGACAGGCGTGGGCGGCCATGGCCAGGGTCATGTGGCGGAACCGAGAGACCGGCCACGCCAGCACCGCGGCCCGACCACCCACCGGCCACTACCCGGCCCCCGGGGCGGGGAGGTGTCACGGCGTGCCGGCTGCCGGAGGCTGGTGCGCCACGATCCACAGCAGCTGCTGGAAGCCGGACACCGGCACACCATGCGTACCTGCCGGCGCCAACGGCCCGGCCGGCAGGTACGCGAGGTGGCAGCGCCGGCAGGTGAATGCCGCATCCCACACCGCGTACAGCGCGGGGAACACCGCCGTCTGCGCCCGGAACCGCTTCGTGGCCGCCCGCCGGGCCCGCGCACGGCCAACGAGCATGGCCACGGCACCAGCCATGGCCGGCAGTCCCGTCACACCCCAGAAGACCATCGCGTTGCGCCCCGAGCCGGGCGCGTCGCTGGCCAGTAGCGGCAGCGTCATCAGGGCCGCGACCACCGGCACGACACAGAGCACGGCCAGCCCGCACCCGCCCCGCTGCTGTTCGAGGACCGGCTGGGCCGGCGGTGCCAGCTGTTGCGCCAGCAGTGTGCTTGACATCCCCGAGGAATGCACCGTCGAACGGCCGAAGACCGCGACCGACCCTCCACCTGGGACGAAGCCGGTGCCCGAGGAGTAGCCGGTCGACACGCCCGCATAGGTACCGGTCTGCTCCTCATAGACGGCGCGCACGCTGCGCACCTGGTCGATCGTCCCGCACTGCGGGCAGTTCGTGCCGCTCAAGGTTCTCGTTCCCCTCCCACTTCCAGTGAATGATCATCACATGCTCAAGAGCGGTGAGCACGGAGGTCAAGGGGCAGCCACCGACCGTCACGGCAGAGTCGTGAAGCCTGATCCGCGCCACCGGCGTTGCGCTGGGGGCGTCTGTGCTGATGGGCGGTGGCACCGTCGCACAGGCAGCGGAGGAGCCCGCCACAAGCACAGCGATCGCTGTCGCCGCGAAGGCGTCGACCCCGGCCGACAACTATGTGTACTGGGACTGGTACTGGAGCATGGGCAACTGCCGTGCTGCGGGCACCAGCCTGGTGGCGGACGGAACGGCGAAGAAGTACAGCTGCCGGACGAACAACCTTGTCGTGGATCTCTTCATCGTGAAGCGGTAACGCCAGAGGGAAACCCGGCGAACAGCTGGCAAAGGGTGCCCGCAGCCAGAGTGGCTGCGGGCACCGTGCTGTTCCCGGGAAAAGGAACCTCCGGCCTGGCAATAGCGCCTGGCCGGGCCGTCGGCTGAGCGATCAGGACCTGCGCCGGGGCTCTGTAGACGGCCACCTCGGCCGTCGACAGCCGGGCTCGCCGCCGGGCGGCGGCAGCCTGGGCCCGGCGGCTGCTGTGTAGTCGATCTCCGCCGAGCCGACCGGGGCCGGCCAACCGAGGCGGGCGGAGATGTGGTCGAAACCGGTCCTGCGGACACCGAGGCGGCGGGCCAGCCTGGTCCGGGCCCAGGGGGACATGCCGGTCGAACAGGGCCGGCACGTCCCCCTGGCGGGTCAGCACGGCCACCTGTTCCGGGTGCGCGTCAGTGAAATCTTCTCCTCCCCACCGAGGCAGGACGAGGAAGCCTGCACGGACGAATCAACCGACCGCGGCAACGGCACACCCAGGCCCGCCCTGCGCTCCGGCCGCGCGCGCCGGGTCCCTCGCCGACACGCGGCCGCACGCCGGCCTCGGTTCGCCCGTCCGATGGTCGTGATCAGTGAGCGGCCCGCGGAAGCCGTGGTCCGGATCGTGCCCGGCCCCTGGGAGGGTGACCTGATCAACGGCAGGGGCGCCGCCTCCGCCATCGGCATCCTGGTCGAGCGCGCCACCCGCTACGTGATGCTCCTGCACCTGCCCAACGGACGAACCGCCGAGCAGGTCCGCGACGCGCCGTCGCTCGACCTCCGCACCGCTCGGTACCTTCCGGCCGCCCGTCGGCAGGGAACCGCGGGTCTCGTAAAGGAGTTCTGTGCGGCGGAGGATGGCCCGTGTGCGGGCGTCGCCGGGGCGTCCGGCTCCTATCGGGTGAGGAAGCGGGTCGCGCCCACGTAGACGCGGCCGGTGGAGCCGATGGGCTCCTCCCTGACGACGTCACCGGTCCGAGGCGAGTTGATCATCATCGGTTCACCGTTCCTCGTCCCCGTGTAGATACCGACGTGGGTGACGTCCCCGCCGGTGGCGGGGCGGAAGGCAACGATGTCGCCGGGCCTGAGATCCTCCGTCCCGTTGATCCGTACGCCTACGGCCGAACCGGAGGGCGCCTGTCCGCCGCCCGCATCGAACTGCGGCTGGGCGTCACGCGGGATCGTCACCCCCAGCGCGGAATACACCTGGCCGGTAAGGCCGGAGCAGTCGTAGCCGAACCCGGAAGTGCCCGACCACAGGTAGGGCAGGCCAAGGAACGTACGTGCGGCGGCGACCACGTCCTCCCCGCTCGGCTCGGCCGGCACCGCTGCGAGGTCGCCGGCGCGGAAGAAGACCCGGCCGCCGCTGTTGCCGTAAGCCGTGACGACACCGGGCAGCGGGCCGGCCTGCACCAGGAACGACGTGTTGTACGAGTACTCGGCCGCCCGCCCCGGCCCGGCACCATCGAGCGCGGCTGCGGCGGAGGCGAAGCCCCGGGCCGTGGGCCGCAGGACGCGCTCCTCATGAGTGCCCCGGGGCGGCTTCCGATGGTCCGATGTCAGCTGCCGGTCGGGGATCCAGCCGGGGTACGCACCCCGTCCGGCCGGGTCCCTGGGGGTGGGCTGGCCGCGTACCCATACGTGGTCCCAGAGCAGTCCCCCTTGCCACTGCGTACCGTCGACGATCACCTCGGTCCCGTACAGCGCCTGCGTTTCGCCCTCGACGTCACGCCGCTCGTCCAGTGACATGTCCCTCAACCAGCCCCGGATGTCCGCGGGGTTGGCCGTCGCCGGGGCGTCAACGGCTCGGACCTGCTCGGGACTGACCCAGACCTGGGCCACCGTCACATCGACGTAGCAGGTCGGGGCACCGTCACAGGGGCGCGCTGCAGCGGGCGCGGAGGCGTCGGCAGTAGCGCTGGCGGGTGGAACGGCGAGGGAGAAGAGCACTGCGGCTGCCGTCAGAGCTGTCTTCATGAAGGCCATGGGGCGATTCTGTCCGTGGGCCAGGCCAACGAACCTTGAAGTGCTCGACCCCGCGCCAGAACCGCGCCCCCTCGTCGCCGAAGCTCTGGCGACCGCGCTCAGGGCGGCCGGCCTCGCCCATGTCGACGAAGTCACTCCCGTGCGCGATCTGCCACCGACTCCCGGGGGGCGGGTCAGTCGGGGAGGCCGGCCATGAGGTGGACGTCAACCTCGTGACCCATCGTCCTGACCCGCCAGGCAACGAGCTCCTGGTACGCGGACGAGGCGTACCAGTCGCGCGCCGACCGGTCGGTGGGGAAGGCCACCAGGGCGGTCCTCGTGAACGTGGAGGGGCCCTCCAGCCGGGTCGGGCTGTCGAACGCGAGCAGTCGTCCGCCGAACGCGTCGAGGGTCGGGCCCACGTGGGTGAGGTAGTGGCCGAGGGCGCTGTCGGGTGTGTCGTCGGTACGGACGAACAGCACGTAGTGCACGGGCTTCTCCTGATCGCTCCGGCGTGCCCCGTGAGGGCACACGCACAACTTCGAAAGGTCGTATTGCAAAAGGTTTGATGTCAAAGCTTTCGCTGAATGAACGGTAACCGGGCACACTGCCGGAGTCAAACAGTTCGACGTCGAAGTGTGGTGGTAGTCTTGGTGCCATGCGCGACACGGTGGACGAGGTCATCGAGCGGTGGGACGCGATCCGCCCCGGACTGGACACGGAGCCGATCGGCGTCGTCCTGCGGATCTTCCGTGCCTCACGGCTCCTTGAGCAGGGGATCAAGGGCTACTTCGACGAACACGGGCTGGAGACGTGGGAGTACGACATCCTGGCCACGCTCCTTCGCGCGGGCGGCGGCAACACCCTCCGCATGAGCGACCTGGCCGGCGCCGCGATGATCAGCCCCGCGGCCCTCACCCACCGCGTCGACCGGCTGGTCGCCAAGGGCCTGGTCACCCGCTCCACCGACCCGGACAACCGGCGCCTGGTGCGCACGGAGCTCACCGCCGAGGGCCGCGGCATCGCCGAAGGCCTGATCGAAGGCCATCTGGCCAACGAACGCGAACTCATCGAGAGCCTCAGCCCCGAGGAGAGCCAGCAGCTGGCGTCCCTGCTCCGCAAGCTGCTGATGCCCCTGGAGGACGACTCCTCCAAGACCAAGAACTCCTGACGCGGCGGGGTCGCTCCGCGAAGGCCTGGGCCGTGCTCCAGGGGCCGGGCGAGCTCGGGCCGGCGTCGGACTCGTGGCCGTGCCCTCTGCCCGTCGCGTTCACCACGGCCCCGGGGCCGGCCTCAGGATTCCCGGGTGAACGACCGCGCCTGGCCCCGGCGTGCGAACTTCTCGATGGCGGCCGGGGTGACGGGGGTGAAGAAGTTGACGAGGTTGCCGTCGGGGTCGCGCAGCAGCAGCGACCGGTTGCCCCAGGGCATCGTGGTGGGCCCGTTGACGAAGTCGGTGACGAAGCCGGTCAGGTCCCGGTGGACGCGGTCCACGTCGTCGACGAGGAACTCGGTGATCACACTGTGGTTGTCCGCCGCGCGGGCGCAGCCCGGGGCGAACAGCGGGACGGTGCGGGTGCCGGCGATCGCGAGGGTGGCGCCCTCGGTCCTGAGCTCGGCGAAGTCCTCGGTGGCCCATGTCGCCCGAGCCCCTGTGGCCCGCTCGTAGAACGCGACGAGGCGCGCCACGTCGCCGGTGATGATGCGGATCGAAACGAAGTCCATGGGGATCTCCTTGGCCGTGCCGAACACGGAAGCGGAAGGGGAAACGAAGGTGTACGCGTCGCAGGCTAGGAGAGATAGTGGACAGAATCGGTCCTGTATCCGAGCTAGTCTGCCGGCATGCCCCGACCGACCGCCCGCGTACTGACCCTCCTGGAGCTGCTGCAGTCGGGCGGCACCCGGACGACGGCCGAACTCGCCGACCGGTTGGGCGTCGAGGGGCGCACGGTGCGCCGGTACGTGGAACAGCTGATCGACCTGGACGTGCCCGTGGAATCGGTGCGCGGCCGCTACGGCGGGTACCGGCTCGCCCCCGGCTACCGGCTTCCTCCGCTCATGCTCAGCGACGACGAGGCGCTGGCCGTGCTCCTCGGCCTCGTCGTCGGCCGCCGAGCGGGGCTACCGAGGACGGAGCGCACCGCGAGCGAGACGGCCTCGGCCAAGATCCGACGGGTGCTGCCCAAGCGCACCGCCCGTCGACTCGACATGCTCCTGGACGCCCTCGCCTTCACCGACCAGGCCGACGACGCCGACATTCCGGACTCCGAGGTCCTGCTCACCATCGCCGACGCGGTGCGCCACGGCCGACCGGTCTCGATCCACTACACCGACCGCGACGGACGGCGCAGCGAACGCACGCTGCACGCGTACGGAGTCGTCGCCCACGCGGGCCGCTGGTACGTCACGGGTAAGGACGCCCGGATCGACGAGGACCGGACCTTCCGGCTCGACCGCATCACGGACGCACGCGCCCTGCCCGGCATGTTCGAGGCGCCCGCCGACATCGATCCGGCGCAGCGCGTGCTCTCGGGGTTCGCGACGGCCCCCTACCGGCATGAGGTGACCTTGCGGATCAACGCGACGGTCGAGCAGATCCGCGCCCGTCTTCCCGCCGGCGTCGCGCGCCTGGAGGAGTACGAGCCCGTGACGGGCGAGGCCCTGCCCGGCGAACGCTGGCTGCGCGTCGAACTGCGGGCCGAGCGGCTCGACTGGTTGCCTCCGGTACTCGCCTCCCTCGACCGGCCGTTCGTCATCGAGCGCCCCGAGGAACTACGCGCCCTCGTCTCCACGCTCGCCGATCGCCTCGCGTCGTGCGCCCGCCGGCCCTGACTTCGAGGCGACACCGCCACCGATCTGCCGCTCTCCGCTCTCCCGTCTCCGGTCTCCGGTCTCCGGCGGCGACGGCGGCGGAGTGCCAGGGGAGGCAACCTGCACATGATCGGGCTGCGGCGGGCCCACTTGCGCTCGGCGGTCGCGATCCCCGCCGCCGCGGAGCAGTGGTGCCCTGGCCTGGAAGAACCCGCCACGTGCCGCAGCCCGGTAGGCAGCTCTCCGCCGGCCCGTACACCAAGCCCCCGACGAGCTGCGCGGCCTGACCCTCGTCGCCCTCCGGTCGGCCTCAGGACGGTTCCCGGGCGGCGGCGGTCGGGGGGCGGGTACGGGACAGAGTGGCGGGCAGTTCCGACCTTCGGCGTATGCCCAGTTTCCGGTAGGTGTTCGTCAAATGGGTCTCCACGGTGCGGCGGGCCACGTGCAGGAGGCCCGCGATCTCGGTGTTCGTCCGCCCCGCCGCAGCCAGTTCGGCGATGCGGCGCTCACTGCCGGTCAGGGCCCCCGAGCCGGTCCGCGCCGCCGCCGGGACCCGGACGCCACCCTCCCGGAGTGCCTCCTCGGCCAGGGAGAGCAGCCGCAAGCCTCCTTTGCGTTCGGCCAGGTCCGCCGCCTCGCGGAGCCGGTCGCGGGCGTGTCCGCGCTCGCCGGCGGCGAGGAGCTGGCGGCCCTGGGCGATCAGGGCCTCCACCAGTTCCATGCCGACGTCTGCGGGAGCGGTCCTGAGGAGGTCGACCGCCTCCTCGGCGAGGTGCAGTCCGCGGCGGCCGCCGGTCGCGGTGCCGAGGACGCGCAGCGCACGCCCCACGGTGCGCGGGGTGTTCCACACCCGGGCCAGCCGCAGCTCCTCGGTGGCCAGGGCCAGGGCCTCCTGGCCACCGCCGAGCGCGAGGCGGCACTGGGCGACGGCCGTCCGCCACGGGGTGACGACCGGGCTGAGCACCTCGCGGGCGGTCTGGCGGCGGCCGCACTCCAGGAAGTCGTGGAGCGCGCCCGCCGGATCGCCGGCGGCCAGGCGCTGCACTCCCCGCGCGTAGAGGAACCGGTTCAGCTCCCATGATTCCGGGGCCCTGCTCAGGTCGAAGGCGTCGGCGAGCCGTGCGGCTTCCTCGAAGCGCCCCGTGTGGACGAGTGCCATCAGTACGTGGGCGTCCCGGTTGGAGGGTCCGCCGTGGGCGCGTGCGGCGACGGCCGCGCCGTCGTCGCGCACGGCGATCAGCCGGGCGACGTCACCGCGCGCCGCGGCGATGTCGGCGCGGGTGTTGAGCAGCGCGTCCTCCATGGGGTGGAGCAGGGCCGGGTGCCGGCCGACCAGGCCGCGGTCCACGAGCCGTTCGGCCTCGTCGAGTTCGCCCGCCCACTCGGCGACCGCCGCTGCGGTACCCAGCAGGAACGGCTCGGCCAGCGGGTCGGAGGGTTGTGCCAGCAGGGCCCGTACGCGCGTCATGGCTTCGCCGGCCGAGATCAGCCCGGCCGTCGCCTCGTACCGCACCAGCAGGGCCAGGCTGGCGGTGCCGACGAGTTCCGGAGCCTGCCTGCCGCTCTCGGAGAGCCTGCGGTAGGTCTCCTGGCGGGTCGCCGGGTCGGAGTCGGACAGCAGCGCGGTGGCGGTCTGCACGGTGCGGGTGAGGTCGGGGTGCCCATCGAGGCTGCCCTCCGTGCGCCGCAGCACCTCCAGCGCTGTGGTGACCTCGCCACGGCCGACCAGGGCCGTGCCGAGGGCGACGGCCGCGCGCACCCGGTCGGGAGGTGCGGCCGGCAGGTGCTGTGCCTCCGCCAGACGTGCGATGGCCACCGTGTCGTAGGCCGAGGCGTACTCCAGCGAGCCCAGCTCGGTGAGCAGTTGCTGGCGCCGGTCGTCGGAGAGCGGTTCGTCCAGGGCGCGGGTCAGATAGCCTGCGGCGTCGCCTGGGCGGGCGTCGTGCACCGCGGCCGTCGCCGCGTCGCGCAGCACGCGCAGTGCCCAGGGCGGTCCGACGCCCCGCGTGCGCACCAAGTGGGCGGCCACCGCCTCGGCGCGCTCGCCGCTTCGCAGCATCGTCTCCGCCGCCACCCGGTGCGCCGCCTCGCGTCGGGACGTCGGCCAGCCGGTCAGCACGGCGTCCCGCAGCAGCCGGTGGGCGAAGCGGGGCAGGCCTGCCGGGTCCGGGCGCAGGAGTCCGATGCGGGTCATCGCGGTGAGCCAGCCGGCGACCCGTGCGGGATCCGCTTCGGCCGCTGCGGCCAGTACCCCGGCCACGTCCGTGCCCGCCGGACCGCCCGCGCCGCCGCCGGTCCGCCGTTCTCGGGGCTCCTGGGGCTTCTGGGGCTCCTGGGGATGCGGACGCTGATGCTGCGGCGGCCAGGCCTCCTGCAGCGCCGCGAGGCAGCGGGCCACCTCGGTCGTTGCTGCACCTGCGCTGTGCAGCCACCACGAGACGGCCGCCGGATAGCTCCCGGGATACAGCGCGGCGCAGGTGTCCGGCAGCGGCGGGACCGCCTCCGCCACGGGCCCGGGCGCCCGCGGGCCGCCGAGGTCGTCGAGCAGGGCGTGGAGCAGCATCGGGCTGCCGGCGCCCGCCCGTACGCATTCGGCCGTCCAGTGGGGTCCGGCGGCCGGGAAGGCGGCCCGGACGATCTCCGTGGCGGCCGCGTCGCCGAGCGGCTCGAGCGTGTGGGTGCGGACGAGGGACGGGGGCAGGGACTGGGCGAGACCGGGGGGCCGGATGTCGATGTCGTACTGGCTGCGTTCGCTCGCCATGAGCAGCACCGGTAATCGGTCGATGCGGCGGACCGCCTCCCGCAGCCAGCGGCGTGACGCGGGGTCGGCAAGATGGACGTCGTCGACCGCCACGAGGAGCGGGCCCTCGGCCGCACGGGCACGCAGCAGCCGCCACAACCGGTCCGCGCTCCCCCGGTCGTCGCCGTCGGGTGCGGGGTCGGCGAAGTCCGGTACCGGGCCCAGGAGTTGCTGTACCGCGGCGAAGGGTGCTCCGGCGTCCTCCGGCGAGCAGCGGGCCCACAGCACCCGCAGGCCCAGGTCCTCGGCGTCCCGGACGGCGGTCTCCAGCACGGAGGTGCGGCCGGTGCCGGCGGCTCCCTGGAGCAGCACCAGGCGGCCGGAACCGGAGCGGGCCCGATCCGCCTCGGCCGCGAGAAGCGCCCGGGGCACGTCGCGTTCGAGGAGCGGTCCGGTCATCAGTGCCTCCTGTGGTGGAAGGTGTGTTTTCCCGCCGGGTGAGACGGCGGAATCCGTGTCGGGGTGGGGTGAAAGTGGCGTACCTCACTGCGGTCTTCGCGGAGCTGCTGCCGATGCCGCCGGATCCGCGTGAGCTGCGGTGGCGTGCGCGGGGGCGGCCGGTCTCGTGGTGGTCGCCGGCGCGGTCTCGTGGTGCGGCTCGTGGTGCTCCACGATTGCGGTCCCCGGGGCGGCCGCAGAAGGGTTGAAGGTGCTCATCGGCCACCGGCCCGCGCTCTGCGGCGGGCCGCTGAACAGGGGAATCGGTTGCTCAGCTCACCCCGCACCACGACCACGTCCTCGCCCGGCGCGCCCTCTCCCACCACGGGCCGGAACATCACGGGCCGGAACGTCACAGTCCGGACCGCCGGCCCTGTGGACCGGCGCGTCCCCGTGACGGTGTCCGCCACCGACCCCATCAGCCGTGAGGGCGCGGTCAGCCAGTTGCGCAGACACCCGGAGATCGAGCTGTGCGAGGAGTCCGGCCCGGGCACGGTGGTGCTGCTCGTCGAGGACGCGCTCGACGAGGCGGCTCTGGCCCGGCTGCGCCGGATCGTGCGCAGCGAGGGGGCGCGGGCCGTGCTCGTGGTGGGCGCGATGCGGGAGAGCGAGCTGCTGGACGTGGTGGAGTGCGGTGTCGGCGCGATCGTCTGGCGCCACGAGGCCACTGCCGAGCGGCTGGTGCAAGCGGTACTGGCCGCGTCCCGCGGTGACGGTGACCTGCCCGCCGATCTGCTCGGCCGGCTCATCCAGCAGGTGGCGACGCTGCACCGGGGGGCGACGGGAGGGACCGACACGCCCGCCTTCGGGCTGACGTCCCGTGAGGTGGACGTCCTGCGCCTGGTCTCCGAGGGCTTCGACACCGGTGAGATCGCGGGCAAGCTGTCCTACTCGGAACGGACCGTCAAGAACGTCATGCATGGCCTCACCACGCGGCTTCACCTGCGCAATCGGGCGCACGCCGTGGCTCATGCCCTTCGGGAAGGCTACATCTGACCGTCCGGGCAGACGAAGGGGGCGCGGCGTGTCCGCGGGGGCAGGGAGGACTGCCCGGCGGCCGTCCCCCGTGGCCCTGCGGCCCGCACGGCCGCCCGGGGGACGATCGACGGCGGACGACGGGCCGGACGGGAACGGCCGTGTGGGCGGAGCGGGAGCGCAGACGTGATCCACGAGGTGGACGAGGTACTCAAGGGCCTCCTCGGCAGCGGGGCGTTGACGGGGTCGGGCATCGAGGTGTCCTTCGAGGCACCGACCCGCGACTGGGCGGCCCGGCGCAACGCCACCGTGGTCAACACCTACCTGTACGACATCCGGGAGGACGTCGCCCGGCGTCAGCGCGGCCACGTGGCGGTGCGGGACGAGCGCGACGTGGTGGTGCGGCGCAGCCAGCCGCCGCGCTGGTTCCGGCTGTCGTACCTGGTGACGGCGTGGACGAAGACCCCGCAGGACGAGCACCGGCTGCTGTCCGCCGTACTCGCGACGCTGCTGCCCCGCGAGGTGCTGGCGCCGGACGAACTGCCGGGTTCCCTGCGGGCGCTGAATCTCTCCGTGCCGCTGACGGTGGCCGGCATCCAGACGGAGTCGCGGTCGCTCGCCGAGATCTGGTCCGCGCTCGGCGGCGAGCTGAAGCCGTCCCTCGACCTGGTGGTGACCGCGCCCTTCCCGGCCTTCCCGGAGTACGACGCGGGGCCGCCCGTCACCGAGGGCGCGCTGGTCCGGGTGGGCGATCTGGACGGCGGTCCGGCGGCGTCCGAGGGCCGTTCGCACCGTCCCCACCAGGTGGCGGCCGCCCGGGCGGCACGGGCCGCCCGCAAGAACGCGGCCGACGACGAGCACGCCGCCTCCCGCCAGGAGGTCCCCCGCCGCCCGGACACGCCGTGAGCGCCCCGTACACCGGCCCGGCGCCGGGTCCACAGGCGGCGGGCAAGGGGGCACCGCCGGACGACGTGGAGGATCCCGCCCGCGTGCTGCTCGCCCGGCTCGGCGGGCTGCGCGCGCGGGTGTCCGAGCTCGTCGAACGACGGGCCGCCGGAGATCCCACGGCCGACGACCCGCTGCGCGGCATGTACCTGTCCGACGAGGCGGTGCGTCACCGCCTGCGCACCTGGCCGGCGGTGACGGACGACGGAAGAGCAGGAGCCGCCACCGCCGCCACCATCAGCACCAACGGTGCCGGCCCCGGCACCGACGGCCCGACCGGCCATGCCGACCGGCTGGCCCGGCTGGCCGCCCGGGCGGGCCTCACCGAAATCGACGTCGCCGTCGTGCTCGCCGCCCTCGCCCCCGACGTCGACCGGACGTTCGAGCCGCTCTACGGCTACCTCAACGACGACGTGAGCAGGCGCCGGGCCACCGTCGGCCTCGCCCTCGACCTGTGCGGGGTGCCCGCGCACTCCGCCGCGGCCCGGGCCCGGCTGGACGCCTCCGCACCCCTTGCGGCTCTCGGTCTCATGGAGGTCGAAGAGCCCGAACGCCCCTTCCTGACGCGTTCACTGCGCGTCCCCGACCGGCTCGTCGGGCATCTCCTCGGCGACGACACGCCGGACACCGCACTGCACGGCCTGCTGCGCCCGATGCCCGAACCACTGCCCTCCGACGCGGCCGCCGAGCAGTTCACCCACCGGCTCGCGGCCCTCCTGGAGTCCGGCCCCGCCACCGTCTACCTGCGGGAACAGCGTGAGGGCGACGGCCTGGCCGCGTACGCCACCGCCCTGCGCGCCGCAGGTCTGCACGCGCTGTGCTGCGCCGTAACCGGTGACGTACCCGTGGAGCACGTGGCCGAGTTGGTGCGCGAGGCGCGCCTCACCGGTCGGGCCGTCGTCGTCCCGGCGCTGCCCGAGCGACCGGGCCCGCTGGTGCGGGCGCTCGCCGCGGCGCCGGACGTGACCGTGCTGCTGGCCGATCCCCGCCCCTACGACCCGCACTGGTGCCCCGAGGACCCACTGGTGCTGGACGCGCCGGCCCGCCCGGGCGGTGGGACGGCCGCCTGGCGGGCCTCGCTGGGCGCGGACGGTGCCGGCTTCGACCTGGCCGCGACGGTGGCCCCGTACCGGCTCGGCGGGGACCGTGTGCGGCGGGCCGCGCAGGCAGCACGCGCACTGGCCGCCTTCGACGGCGGTCCGGTCACCGCCGCCCATGTGCGGCGCGCCGCGCGCCGCCAGTCGGCCTCGGGGCTGGAGAGCCGCACCCGCCGCATCCGGCCGGCTGTGGACTGGGGGGACCTGGTCCTGCCCGAAGGTCCCCTCGGGCAGCTGCGTGAACTGGCCCTGCGGGCCCGCCACCGCGACCGCGTGCTCGGCGAATGGCGGCTCGGCGCGGGCGGCGGGCGCGGCAGGGGCGTCCTCGGCCTGTTCGCCGGCGAGTCGGGCACCGGCAAGACCCTGTCGGCGGAGGTCGTCGCGGCCGACCTCGGGCTCGATCTGTACGTGGTCCAGCTGTCCGCGGTCGTGGACAAGTACGTGGGCGAGACCGAGAAGAACCTGGAGCAGATCTTCACGGAGGCGGACCGCACCGACGCAGTGTTGCTCTTCGACGAGGCCGACGCCGTCTTCGGCAAGCGCTCCGAGGTCAAGGGCGCGCACGACCGCTACGCCAATCTGGAGAGCGCCTACCTGCTCCAGCGACTGGAGTCGTTCGACGGCATCGCGCTGCTGACCACCAACCTGCGCGCGAACATCGACGAGGCGTTCACGCGGCGGCTGGACCTGGTGGTCGACTTCCCGTTCCCGGACGCCGGGCAGCGCCTCGCGCTGTGGCGGCACGGGCTGGCGCACGTGCCGTCCGCGGACGGCATCGACGCGGTCCCGCTGGCCCGGGACTTCGAGCTGGCGGGCGGTTCCATCCGCAGCGCGGTGGTCACCGCCGCCTATCGCGCCGCCGGGCGCGGCGGCGAGGTGACGGCGGAGGACCTCCTGGAGGGCGCCCGACGGGAGTACCGCAAGGCGGGGCGGCTGGTACCGGGCGAGGGCGGCTGGTGACCGGGCCTACTCTCCGGGCCCTGAGTAGGCCCGGAGAGTAGGCCCGGTCGCCCGGGCACGGTGGCCGGACCGGCCGCCGTGGGCGTCAGTCGGTCTTGGGGTGGACGATCTTCCACTCCTGGTTGCCGGTGTTGCTGCAGTCGGAGATGTTCAGCCGGTCCCCGACGCCGGCCCCGCCGATCACGTTGAGGCACTTGCTGTTGCTCGCGTAGTTGCGGATCCAGTAGTCGCCGCTGTCCTGCTCGTCGATCCACCACAGCTGGTTGTCCGCGGTGGTGCCGTTGCAGTGGAACTCGCCGATGCCGGTGCCCACGGGTCGGGCGCCGTACTCGCCGAGGTCCATGCAGAACTGGTCCTTGACGTTGCGGATCTGGAAGAGCGGCTTGCCTCCGGGGCCGAGGTCGGGGTACTTCACTTCCAGGTTCCAGAGCTGGTTGTCCCCGTCGGTGCCGTCGCAGTCGCTCTGCTGGACCGCCATGTTGATCCGGCCCTTGTCGCGGCCCGGCAGCTCGGCGCACATCCGGGTGGCGGCGTTGCGCAGCAGCACCCTTTCGGCGGGCACCACGGGCGGCGGTCCCGCAGGCTCCTGCGGCTGCCCTCCCGCGCCGTCCTCCTCCTCGGGCTTCTCGGACTTCGCCGGTTCGGGTTCGGCGCTGGGCGACGGCGGCGGGGGCGGTGGGGAGAGCGCCGGAGAGGTCGGTAGAACGGCGCCCGCCTGCTCGGCGGCCTCGGTGGCCTGGCTGCGGACCTGCGGCTTGTAAGCGATCCAGATCATCACGGAGGCCACGGCCGCGGCCAGGAAGACCCCGAAGAACGTGGCCAGCCAGCGGGGGAGGAAGCCCCGCTGGACGTATGTCCCCTCGACCTCCAGGGGCTCGGTGCCGGAGCGGCGCACCGCGAGGGTGTAGGGCCGCTCCTCCTTCGAGCCGAACCAGATGATCTGCCGGGACCGCAGGGTCGTGTCGACGAACGCCGCGCGCCCCGGCTCGATCTGTACGTTCCCGGGGCGGATCTCGTACGTGAGGTGGTCCCCGTTGTCGCTGCCCGTGACCGATGCGGTCACCTTGGTGTTGCCGAGGTTGTCGACCGCCAGTTTCGGCCGTCCGCGGAAGCGGCCCTTGACGGTGGGCGGCACGATTTCCGCCCGCACCTCGCTGAACGGGGTGATCGTCAGGTTCCCCTCCGGCACCGTCACGGCGTCGGGATGCTCGGTCGGCGTGATCCGGACCGCGTACGGGTTGGGCCCTGCCGTGGCATCGGGGGTCCGGGGCGGCGCGAACGTCAGCTCGACCGTCCCGGTGGTACCCGGGTACAACCGCAGGGTCGCCGGTTCCACCGTCGTCCAGGGCGCCACGTCACCGACGGGCTCGAAACGGTATTCGTCCACCACGTCACCGGTGTTGCGCAGGCGCAGGCGCACGCGCGCCCTGCTGCCGGGGTCCACGGTGACGGAGGCGGGTTCCAGGGAAGTCCAGAGGCTCACCCCCGGCACGCTAACCGCGCCCCCGCCCGGCGGTCAGGAGTCTTGGGGGCAGACCCGGTTGCCCCGGCGTACCCGCCCCGTGTCCGCCCCGCGCACCGACCGCGGGCGCGGGCGCGGGCGTCAGACCCGGGGAGCCCGCTCACCGTTGGCGATCACGATGAACTGGGCGTAGGAATCGGCGTTCATCAGCGCGCGCCGACCCATGGCGTACCAGTTCGGCTGCCGGTCCACGTCGTTCTTCTCGCCGCTGTACTCCTGCGGATCCCGCAGGGCGCGCTTGCCGAGATTGGTCTTCTCCTGCTGTGCGGCGCCCTCGGGGAAGTCCGGGACCAGGTCGTCGACGACTTTGTCCTGGGTCAGTTCCGGGTCGCGCGGGCTGTACTGGTAGTCCAGCGTGCCGGCGAACCGGTGGGTGGCCTCATGGATGAAGTACCAGGCTGTCTGGCCGGCCTTGGTCAGGTGGATCGGCCCGGAGCGGGCCGTGTCCACGGGCGGCAGCTCCTCGCTCCCCTGCGGATAAGGCATGAGCTTCTCCTTCAGGGGGAGATCGACCCAGCCCATGGCGGAGGCGGGGGCGCCGGCGCCCTCTCCGGCGAGGGCGATCTGCGCGCCCTGGGCGTCCAGTCCGGCCTGGATGCGCCGTACGACCTCGGCGACGTGCGGCACGAACGCCGCGATCTGCCCCGGCGTCATCGCCCGGAAGACCGGGAATCCGGAGTGCAGCCCGGTCAGGAGCGCGCCGCCCGGGTCGTCGCCCGCGGACTTCAGCAGGGCGAGTGCCGTGGCGATGTACCGCTTGGCCGTGACCAGTTCGCGGCGGGCGCTCGACTCGCGCTCGGGGTATTCGCGCTCCGGGATGGTGCCCTTCCGGGAGAAGACCGCGTTCCCGCTGCTGTGGAGCTTGCCCGTCACGTCGTCGTAGACGTCCGTGTGCCGCGGTGTGATCCCCGCGGGGACGCCCACCTGGGCGGAGGTACGGATGTCGCTCGGGTCGTCCTTGTTGCGCCAGCGCGTCTCCTGTGCGTCGACGGCGTCCGTGAAGGTGCCGCCGGGCTCGAACTCCCAGAGCGTGCGCTGGACGGCCGGAACGCCGGGAGCCTTCGCGTCGGCCGTTGCGCCCTCGACGGCCGCGCGCTGGGCGACCGACGGGGCGGTGTCGTGTCCTGCCGCGAAAGCGGCGCCGTCGGCTTTTGCCGCGCGCTCCGAGCCCTGCCCGGGGTCGGTGACGGCCATGCCCGAGCCGTTGTCGTGGCCCGTCTCGCGGATGCCGCGGAGGTTCTTGTCGAGGTGGCTGGCCTCGTGGGCGAGGATCTCGGTGTTGTCGACGGCCCCGGGGCCGAGCAGGATGTGGCTGCCGACCGTCACGGCGTGGGCGCCCAGTGCCGCCGTGGCGCGCTGGGCCGTCGGGTTGTCGTGGACGCGCCCGGCAGCCAGATCGTCGTTGCGGTAGAACGCCTTCGCCCTGCCGAGGAAGGGGTCGGGGAGCGGGCTGCTCGGCGTGGCCAGCGCGGACTCCAGAAGGCTGAGCTGCGACGCCGGCCCGATGCCCTCCACGCCCCCGTGCTCGTGCTCGTGCTCGCGGCCGTGGTGCTCGAACTCCCGGCGCTGGACGGTCGGCTCCGCGTGTCCGCAGCCGGGGCCGTGCCGGTGTCGCTGCTCCTCGACGGCGCGGGCCACCGCCGCGTTCCCCGCCGCCCGATTGAGGTCCAGCAGCCGCTGGACGGGGGTGCTCGGCGGCACCGAACGGCGGGCGGCGGACTGTTCGGCCGACGACGGGTTCCGCTCACCGTGCGCGCGCATGACGCTCCCTCTCGACTGTTCCGGCGGCTGACCGTCCAGCCTTGTCCGGGACCCCGCCCGCCCCCCAGGTCCGCGGGGGCAGACTTCGGGGCAGTCGGACCGGACCGCGCGGCCGGGCCCGTCGCCGGGTGCCCCGGCGCCTGCCCCTGCGGGCAGGGGCGGGGGCAGCGGCGGTGCCCCCACTCGGGTACCGGAGGGCGTTCCGGCGGGCGCGACGGGCGCGCCACAGTGTGGGTGTCCTGTCTCGTACCGGAGGAGAGCAGAGCATGCCGTCCTATCTGTCGCCCGGCGTCTACGTCGAGGAGGTGGCCAGCGGTTCGCGCCCCATCGAGGGAGTCGGCACGTCGGTGGCCGCCTTCGTCGGTCTGGCGCCGTCCGGCCCGCTGAACGAGCCGACGCTGGTGACCAACTGGACCCAGTACGTCGCGGACTTCGGCGACTTCACCGACGGCTACTACCTCGCGCACTCCGTCTACGGTTTCTTCAACAACGGGGGTTCGGCGGCGTACGTCGTGCGCGTGGGCGGCTCCGCCGAGGACTCCGGCCGGGGGCGGGCATCCGGGCCCGCCGCGGTCACCGGTGCCGTCGCCCCGGCCGCGCTGCCCGCGTCCGAGCCCCGCCGGCTCGGTACCTTCGCCGTCACCGCCACCGCGGAGGGCCGCGGCGGCCCGCTGTCCGTCGAGGTCGCCGACGCCGAGGGCGAGGGGCCCGCCGAGCGCTTCAAACTGATCGTCAAGGACGGCGACGAGCCCGTCGAGACCTTCGACGTGACCGCGAAGAAGGGCAGCCGTGCCTACGTCGTCACGCAGGTCAAGGAGCGTTCCAAGCTCATCGCCGTCACCGAGGCCTCCCCGGCCGCGCAGCTGGCCCGCCCGGATAACCAGACCGTGGAACTGCCCGCGCCGCCGCCCGCGCCGCCCTCGGCGCCGAGCGCGCCGGCCGGCCGTACCGGGGGCTCTCACCCCGGCCCGGCGCAGTACCTGGGCGATTCCGCCGACCGCACGGGCTTCGGCGGCCTGGAGGCCGTGGACGAGATCTCCATGGTCGCCGTGCCCGACCTGATGGCCGCGTACCAGCGAGGCGCGATCGACCTGGAGGCCGTCAAGGCGGTCCAGCTCGGGCTGATCGCGCACTGCGAGCTGATGGGCGACCGGGTCGCGATCATCGACCCGCCGCCCGGCCTGAACGCCCGGGACATCCGGGTCTGGCGCCGGGAGACGGCCAACTACGACTCCAAGTACGCGGCGCTGTACTACCCCTGGATCAAGTCCTTCGACCCGGCGACCGGGCAGTCGCGCCTGGTGCCGCCGAGCGGTCACGTCGCCGGCATCTGGGCTCGCAACGACTCCGAGCGCGGTGTGCACAAGGCCCCCGCCAACGAGGTCGTCCGCGGTGCCGTCGACCTCGAACTCCAGATCACCCGCGGCGAGCAGGACCTGCTCAACCCGATCGGCGTGAACTGCATCCGGGCCTTCCCCGGCCGCGGCATCCGCATCTGGGGCGCCCGCACCCTCTCCTCCGACCCCGCATGGCGCTATCTGAACATCCGCCGGTACTTCAACTACCTGGAGGAGTCGATCCTGATCGGCACCCAGTGGGTGGTGTTCGAGCCGAACGACCACAACCTCTGGGCGCGCATCCGCCGCAACGTGTCCGCGTTCCTGGTCAACGAGTGGCGCAGCGGCGCCCTGTTCGGGCAGAGCCCCGAGCAGGCGTACTACGTCAAGTGCGACGAGGAGACGAACCCGCCGGAGTCGGTCGACCTCGGCCGCGTCATCTGCGAGATCGGCATCGCGCCGGTCAAGCCCGCCGAGTTCGTGGTCTTCCGGCTGGCCCAGTTCTCCAGCGGCAACGGGGAGCTGGAGGAGTAACCGGGCGCGGAGCCCGCCTCCGCCCCGTTGCCTTCCCCTGCCCCTCCCCCCTTCAGAAGGACGGCGAACAGATGAGTCTCCAGCCGGGCGACGCCCTCACGTCACACAACTTCGGCCTCCAGATCGACGGAGTGATGGTCGAGTACCTCGCCGAGGTCAGCGGTCTCACCCTCGAACAGGACGTCATCACCTACCAGCAGAACAGCGCGCAGGGCCGGGCAGAGGTGGCGCTGCTGCCGGGCGTGAAGAAGAACGGCCAGTGCACGGTCGTGCGCGGCATGACCCAGTCGACGTCGTTCACGCAGTGGATCAACGACTCGATCCGCGGCCAGATGAGCACGGCCCGCAAGAACGCCTCCATCATCATGATGGACTACCAGGACAACCCGGTGAAGCGCTACAACCTGCGCAACGCCTGGTGCAGCAAGATCGAGACGAGCACGGTGAAGGCCGGCGAAGCGGCGGCGCTGACCGAGACCGTCACCATCGTGTTCGAAGAACTGGTCATCGAATAATGAGGCGTTCGGCTGCCAGGGCTCCGGGTTCCGCGGCGCCCCGGACCGTGGGGGGGGGGGGGGGGGGGGGGGGGGAGCACACCCCCCCCCCCCCCCCCCCCCCCCCCCCCCCCCCCCCCCCCCCCCCCCCCCC